>JAZSLG010000112.1:0-23285 GCA_045535235.1 Candidatus Stercoripulliclostridium sp. | reverse complement strand
ATAACTAAATTTATCTACATATCGATATTCTTGAATTGTGATATATTGCTGCAAATAGGCCTTTTCTTCAGCAATACTAATATATGTTCTCTTATCCAGATTTAAGTGGAGCATATCCAGCAATGCATTACTAACACTTTGGATGTTCTCAATGCCTTGCAAATACGCTAAGCTTTTAATCGTATTAAGCGTATTATACAAAAAAAGGGGTGACAAAGTGCCACCCCTGATAATACTTATTTACGAATTCCGAGTTCTGCGATAAGGCTTCTATAGCTATCAATGTTGGTTTCCATAAGATAACGAAGAAGATTCTTTCTTTGACCTACTAGCTTAAGCAAACCGCGACGGCTGTGATGGTCTTTCTTGTGAACTAAAAGGTGAGCGTTTAGTTCTTCAATTCTCTTAGTGATGAGAGCGATTTGTACTTCGGGAGAACCGGTATCGTTTTCACTTCTGCCATACTTAGCAATAATTTGTTGTTTTACTTCTTTGTTCATAGTAATTTACTCCTTTTTGAATGAGCTAATCCGCCCGTCTCCCAGAATATAAATTACATATATACCGAGGGTCGGG
The DNA here is from genome assembly GCA_045535235.1 of Candidatus Stercoripulliclostridium sp. Lineage (GTDB taxonomy): Bacteria > Bacillota > Clostridia > Christensenellales > DTU072 > Stercoripulliclostridium_A. The sequence goes on along the minus strand of JAZSLG010000112.1, from coordinate 22,709 downwards.
TAAATTGCTTGGATAATATAACATATTATTTGCAAAATTGTAAAGCAAAAAACATAATTATATATAAAATTTATTTATAAAGCCCCTTTCTGCGTAGATACTCTTCAAAACCTTTTGGGTTACAACTTCTTTCAATTCTACCATTATCGTGAAAAACCATTTTTGACATAGCGCCTGCACCTGCAGAAAAAACGGTTGTTGTTTCTTCCATGTAATCAATATTATAAATGCATTGTTTATTTGACTTACACCAACCTACGTTTTCTAAACCATCCGCCATATTTTTTTGACGATACATGTAATAAGGACTATAACCGGACGCAGATAAATAATCAATGGAAAAATCCGTCATGCGTTTGATACTACCATCCATTATTTTTTCCTTTCCTTCAATTTTTAAGGTCGAACCACGCTTAAGAGAAAGTGTATGTACGGTAATATTAGAAGGATTAAGTGCTACGGCTTTTTCCAAAGAAGAACGAAAATCTTCAAAAGTTTCCCCTGGAAGCCCTGCTATTAAATCCATGTTAATATCAAAATCGTACTTATTTGCCAAATAGTATGCTTCGTAAAGTTGCTGGGTTGTATGAGCTCTACCAAGTATATTTAATGTTTCGTCTTTAAAAGTTTGAGGGTTGACTGAGATACGAGTTACACCACAGTCCTTAAGTACCTTCAATTTTTCTTCGGTAATACTATCCGGTCTACCTGCTTCTACAGTAAATTCAACACCGAAATTCAAAGCAGAACATAATTCTTCTAACTGCTCTGCGGTCAATGAAGTAGGCGTTCCTCCACCAACGTATACACTACGAACTTTATATCCCCCAGAAACAATACTTTTCTTAATTTCTAAAATCTCGTTTTTAACACAATCAACGTAAATGGGAACAAGTTTTTTAACCCTTCCATATTCCGTAGAAATAAACGAACAATATTTACACCTTGTTGGGCAGATGGGAATATTAACGAAAACGTCAACTTCATCAGGCGAATTAGAATAAATACCCTTTTGAGTTTGCACAACTTTTTCAATTAGTTCTGCACGTTTTGGCTCAACTGAAAATTCATCAACAAATATATTTTTTATGTTGCTATAGCTACCAATCATGTCGTAATAGAGCTTGGTTGGTCGAACACCCGTAAGTGAGCCGTATGGTAAATTTATGCAGGTAATTTTGTTGCAGAAGCTATATAAAAGTTTTTTTGTTTCACGCTTAGCCAGTCTCTTATATTCCAATGAATTTAGGGTGAAATCAATTCCCTTTTCAGTAACTAATTCACCATATTCTTCTGAAATAATGCGAACCCTTACCAAGCCTTCAAGTTCTTCAACGTTAATTAACACGGGAGTGCCGTTACAGTCTAAAACTATGTAAGGAGAAAATGCCCGAATTACTTCGGGCACGTCATTCATATAAGTAGGCAAACTATCGGATATAAAATTTATTATCATAGATTTTTCAAGTAAGGATTATATTCATTTTCTATTTCAAAATTAGTTTCCAAGCCGTGGCCGGGATAAATAGGAACGTCAATAGTATATTTTTCTTTTAACAATTTTATGGATTCCATTAATTTAGTGTAGTCACCATCTTCGAAATCCGTTCTACCCACAGTTCCTTTGAACAAGGTATCGCCTGTAAACAATGCTCCTTCTATGAAAAAGCAAACGCTACCAGCTGAATGACCAGGAGTTTCAACGACGTCGACGTGATGACCGTTTAGGTAATATCTACCGTTTTTAAGAAACAAATCAGCATTGGTTGGTTCATACTTAAATCCCAGCATTTTTGCCAAATTCTTATCGGTATGTAACTTATCCCTATCATGGAAACCAATATAAATTTTAGCTCCTCTTTCTTGAAATTTAATCGCATCAATCATATGATCTATATGACCGTGAGTTAATAAAATCGTAGTAACGTATTTATTAAGAGATTTACAAATTTTCTCTACCTTTTCAAAACAATGAGGAACACAATCAACAAGCAAGGCTTGTCGCTCTTCCCAGTATATAAGGTATGAATTTGCATCCATTAAAGGATATTTAATCTTAACTACGTTCATATTTATAATCTATCAGCAATAGCATGCAAGAAATCAAAGCTGTTAACACCTTTTGGACTTATACCCGCTTTATGGAATAATCCAACCAAATCTTTGGTCATAATTCCACTTTCTATAGTATCCAAAGTTGCCTTTTCAAGCTTTTTCGCAAAGGCGACCAAATCATCCAAGCCATCCAATTCGCCACGTTTTGCCAAAGCGCCAGTCCAAGCAAAAATAGTTGCAACAGAATTAGTAGAGGTTTCTTCCCCTTTCAAATATTTGTAATAATGGCGAGTAACGGTTCCGTGTGCCGCTTCAAACTCATAATTTCCTTCTGGAGAAACGAGAACGGACGTCATCATAGCCAATGAACCGAACGAAGTCGCCAACATATCGCTCATAACATCTCCGTCATAATTCTTACAAGCCCAAATATAACCGCCAGATGAACGCATTACACGAGCAACGGCATCATCAATAAGGGTATAGAAATATTCTATACCTAAAGCTTCAAATTGTTCTTTGTATTCGTTTTGATATATTTCTTGGAAAATATCTTTAAAACGATGGTCGTAAATTTTACTAATAGTATCTTTACTGGAAAACCAAAGATCTTGCTTAGTAGATAAAGCATAATTAAAGCAAGAGCGAGCAAAGCTGGAAATACTCTTATCGGTATTATGCATAGATTGAATTATTCCAGCGGATGGCAAATCTTTTATTAATTTTTGCTCTCCATTGGGTAGAGAAATATATACTTTACCGCCTTCTGGTACGTATGCCTCAACGCCTGCATAAACGTCACCATAGGCGTGACGAGCAATTGTTATAGGTTTATTCCAGTTAGAAACAAGAGGCTTAATACCATCTACTAAAATGGGGGCACGAAAAACTGTACCATCCAAAATAGACCTTACAGTACCATTAGGTGATTTCCACATTTTTGAAAGATTGTATTCTTCAACACGTTGTGCGTTGGGCGTAATTGTTGCACACTTAACGCCAACACCATATTTTTTAATCGCATTCGCTGCGTCTATGGTAACTTGGTCAGCAGTTTTTTCGCGTTCTGGTAGACCTAGGTCATAATATTCGGATTTTAATTCAACGTAAGGTAAAATCAAAATTTCCTTGATTTTTTGCCATAATATTCTAGTCATTTCGTCGCCATCAAGTTCGACAATAGGTTTTACCATTTTGATTTTATCCATTTATTAAAACTCCTTTACATTTTTATTAACGAATTTTGTAAATCTAATTACGTGACCATTATCTACAATTGGCTCACTCTTTTCAACCTCGACCCAATTTTCGTTTAAATCAAGATTTGGGAAAAATACTTGAGCACCACCTATTTCGTCTACTTTTGTAACGTAGGCTTCGTCACAATAATCAATCATCGTACGATAAAACATTGCTCCACCAACAATAAACACATCGTTAGTGTCATATTTTTTTAATTCTTGAGAAAGTTCTTCTAGAGTTTCACAAACGATACAGTCATCTCTTGTAAACACGTCGGTCAAAACTATGTTAGTACGTTTAGGAAGAGGTTTTGAACCAGGAAATGAAAGTAGTGTATTGCCACCCATAACAATAACTTTATCTAGAGTCTTTTCTTTAAAATATTTTAGGTCTTGTGATAAATGGAAAAGCAAGTCGTTATTTTTTCCAATTCCCCATTCTTTATCGACTGCGACAATCGTCTTCATTAAATTGCTACCTCCACAGGTTTATCTAAAGGCGTTGCTTTATAATCTATCAGTTGGAAATCATCAACTGTAAAATCATAAAAGTTTTTGATATCTTTATTCATTACAAATTTGGGAGCTTCAAACTGTTCTCTTTCGATGATTTCTTTAACAATAGGAATATGCCTATCATAAATATGGGCATCAGCGATAACGTGAACGAATTCACCCACTTTCAAACCACTAACTTGAGCCATCATATGTTGAAGTACTGCGTATTGAACGACGTTCCAGTTATTTGCAGTAAGCATATCCTGTGAACGTTGATTTAGGATACAATTCAAAGTATCGCCGGAAACGTTAAAAGTAACGGAATAAGCACAGGGATACAAACCCATTTCATGCAAATCTTGGTGAACGAATATATTAGTCATTATACGACGAGATTGTGGATTGTTTTTAAGATCAAACAAAACACGGTCTACTTGGTCGAATTCGCCCTCTTTATATTTATGCTTTACACCTAATTGATAACCGTATGCCTTACCTATGGTACCGTTTTCATCCGCCCACGCATCCCAAATCTTTGTTTTTAACTCACACGTTCTATTAGATTTCTTTTGCCAAATCCAAAGGAGTTCGTCTATACAAGACTTGAAAAATGTTTTTCTAACGGTAATAATAGGAAATTCTTTTTGTAAATCATAACGATTAACGATACAGAATTTCTTAACGGTATGAGCAGGAGTGCCATCTTCCCAACGAGGACGTACTTGCAGTTCTTCATCCGAATATCCGTTTTCTAAAATATCTTTAATATTTTGAACGAAAATTTTATCAGCGTAACTCATTTTAACCTCCGTTTATACGTACTTACGTTAATTTTACCATAAAACAAAAAATAATAAAAGGTTTTATTTGATTTTATAATCTGGAAATAAATATTTATTTATTTTAGTATAAAAAATCAAGCAATAAGCAATCATATCAATAAAAAATTCAAACGAGAAATTTTTCCGCGCGTATATTTACAAACGCGCGCGTATGTGTTAATATATAGTTGGTAATTATTTGGAATTTGTAATTACAGCAAAAAATAAGGAGAAAATATGAATCCAATATATAGCAAGTATAAAGAGCGTTTTATCCAAATAAGTGGCTCTAATCGTAGTTTATATCTAAAAGGTATTATCAAAAAATATAGCTACGACATTGGTGCAATAATGGAAAATCGCAACGACACGGACGATTTCATATCCTTCCTTTGGCATGAAAAACGCAACTTTTCTTTAATAAATGAAAAAGTCATTTCAAAAATTGTAAAGCAAGCTGCTAAAACAGATGAACTAAATTCAGAAGTCAATCGTCTTGCTCCTCTTGAACAAGAAATATTAGCAACTGAAGAAATCGTAACCGTAAAAAAAGCTAAAACTGAACAAAAACCAGCTAGCAAAATTCTATCAGCGCAAATGAGCAATTTGCGTTATCTCAAACGTGAAGCAGAAGAGGTAGAAAAAGAAACGGGTCTTTATGATTTATACGTGGGATATCCATTCGTTATTGGCAATCTATCAAAAGATATACAATTGAAAGCCCCGTTACTATTATTCCCGGTACACATTCATATTGAAAAAGATGAAGCTACCCTTACACTATCACCCAATCAACCTGTTATAATAAATAAAGCGTTAATATTAGCGTACTCTAAAGAGCATAACGTTCCTACTGACAAGTTAATACAAGAGTTTGACCCTCAATCCGACGACCTATTTAACAGTCCAAATGACGTAATAGAATACTTAAACTCCAATGGTTTCAAAATGCGTAATGCTAGGAGAAAAACGCTCCAAACCTTTGATTCCGCTGGATTTCCTCTTGATGGCTTGGAAATAAGAAACTATGCCGTAATCGGTAAATTCCCTTTAGCAAACGCAATATATAACGATTATCTTGCACTGGAAAAGAATAATCTAACTACCCAAGCTATAGATGCTTTACTTGCTCCATCAAAGAAAAAAGAAACCCGAGCCGAGCGTAAAAGAAAGAGAAAGGAAAACAAACGCCAAAACAATCTTCTTTCTCCCTCTTATTATTCTATAAACGACCTTGATTACGCACAAGAAAACGCCCTATCGATTATAGATAAAGAAAACAACGTTGTTATCTACGGACCTCCTGGAACAGGCAAATCGCAAACTATCGTTAACATTATCAGTGATGCCCTTTGCAAAGGTAAAAAAGTTCTTGTAATAAGCCAAAAACGTGCCGCGTTGGACGTTGTTTATTCACGTTTAGGAAAGCTAAACAACAAAGCAATGCTTATTCCCAACCCCGAAAAAGATAAGCTTGCATTCTTTGATAGAGTTCGCACGATGCATTCTATCACTCTATCGTCAAACTACTCGGATAATCTAGCTAAATACAAAAAAGTTGAAGGAAACATCAATCAGGAAATTGAAGTTTTACAGTCAATAAGCGATACTTTATTCACTAAAACAGATTTTGGTCTAACGCTTCAAGAAATGTATGCAGGGTCATACAATATCGGAAAAGATACCAAAGATTATAAGTTATACGAAAAGCTAATAAACTCTGGAATAGTAAACTCAAACTATGCCGAGCTTAGTGAAAGCATTAGACTTATCAGCGATAAAAATTTGGCAAAACTATTTATTTCTCAATTAAAACTAATTCGTGAAAACGAAATGGTAACCCATATTTTGCCTGATATTGATATGCATCAATTAAAAGAAGCTCAAACGTTAATTGACGAAATATTATCTTCCAACTTAGTGCCTTTTGATGCCTCAAAATATCCATATAGTAGATATTTAACTACGTTCTACCTTGAAAAAGGAAATACTGATCGTTCTGGACTCAAGAGAGTAGCACACATTATAACCAATTTTGAACATCCATCGCTAACCAAGTGCTTGCACTTATCCTATTTCCCCGTTTTTTGGCCTTTATTCCCCTTCTTACAAGCCAAGTATAACGGGTATTACGACAACGTAAAAATCGACCTAAACATAGCTAAAAAAGCGCTGGATGATTTTACCACTGGATATAAAAAGCTAAGTAAAATATTAGATAACGAGGGTTATGCTCTTGCGATTGGAGGCTTAATTAACGGCAACGTTTCTTTATTAATCAAGTTAAGAGAAGCACTATCCAATTACGTTAAAGTTCGTGATATGAATAACGCAATCAAATCGCTAAGCGATAACGTAAAAGAAATATTAGAATTTGCCTACTTCAATTCCGAACAAAGTCTAGAATCAATGCAATCCGTATTGGATAAGATTATACCAATACGCATTTATCATGAAATTATTTCAATGGATAAATATATTGAACCTTTTCTTTCCAAAACGGTTACGTTCGATGACTTACGCAATAGAGTTTTGCTTCTCAAAGCAGACCAACGAGAAATTTCTAAGGCGCTTGCCAATAATAAATTTAGTCTGGAATACAGTGAACACTTCAAAAATGAACCTCGTGCAAAAGACTATTTATACGAGATTCAAAAGCAAAGAGGAATGCGCCCTATTAGGATAATGTTTGAGTATTTTGACGAACTATTACTAAGATTATTCCCTTGCTGGTTGTTATCACCCGAAGTTGTAAGTACGATATTCCCTCTAAAACGCGATTTATTTGATTTAGTCGTGTTTGATGAAGCATCACAAATATTCATAGAAAACGCTCTTCCCGGCATTTATCGTGGTACCAAAATAGTTATAGCAGGTGACAATAAACAATTGCGACCTACCGCTGGTTTTGTTAAAAAGTATTTTGGTGATTATTCTAACACCTACGACTTATCAACGCAAGCCGCTTTGGAGGTAGAAAGTTTGCTGGATTTGGCAACGTCAAGATATTATCCTGTACATTTACAATATCACTATCGTAGCCAATATGCCGAACTAATCGACTTTTCAAACGCTGCATTTTATGAAAATAAGCTTCAAATTGCACCAAATACTACAAAGGACAATAAAGAACCGCCAATTACAAGAATTAAAGTTAAAGGAACTTGGCAAAACAGACGTAATCATGAAGAAGCAGTCGCAGTTGTTAAATTAGTTAAAAACATATTCAATCACCGTAAATTTAACGAAAGCATAGGAATCGTTACTTTTAACGTAGACCAAAAAGAATATATAGAAGACTTGCTTGATAGCGAAGCTGATAAATCACAAACTTTCCGAAAACAATTATTTAACGAAAAAAACAGAATAATTGATGGAGAAAACGCAAGTCTATTTGTTAAAAACCTAGAAAACGTACAAGGTGATGAGCGCGATATAATAATTTTCAGCGTAGGTTATGCCAAAAACGACTATGATAAAGTAGTTGCGCAATTTGGTCCCCTATCAAACGAAGGTGGAGAAAATAGACTTAACGTTGCAATTACACGTGCAAAAAAGAAGATTTACGTTGTTACAAGTATTGAACCAGAAGAATTGGATAGAGCAGAAACAACAAAAAATAACGGTCCAAAACTATTAAAGAAATATCTACAATACGTTCGTGCCGTTTCCGAAAATAAACCGCAAGAAATAAAAGATATTTTATCAACAATGCATAAATCAAGCACTAATATTGACCCGATTGGTGCATACGAAATTCAAATCAAAGAAGCACTTGAAAACCTAGGATATGAAGTCGATATTAACCTTGGTAACACTGATTATAAATTATCACTGGGCGTATTTGATAGAGAACTTAACACCTATGTTTTAGGTGTTGAATGCGATTATCGCGCATTCCACTCCAGCACGAGCATACTAGAAAGAGACGTTTATCGTTTCAAATTCTTAGAAAGTCGTGGTTGGGTTATCGTAAGAGTTTGGTCTCGCGACTGGTGGCTATCTCGTGAAAAAGTTCTTGCCGACTTGGTTGCCAATATTGAACGTCAAAAGTCAATCTTACGAGAAAAAATCAATAACAATTAGGAGAATATAATGATACATTTATTTTACGATTCAGATAGTGAATTAAACTTAAACTTAGCAAAAGAATACGGCATTGAAAGTGATGAAAATCATATCAAAATGCCTTACATAATCCAAAATAAAACATATCTATGTGAGCTTATAACCGAAGAACTTTCTGAGGACTTTTTCAGTTTAGTTAAAGCTGGAAATATACCCTCAACAGCAGCTCTTAACCCAATGGAATACGTTAAAATTTTAGAGCCTCATTTTGCTAGAGGTGAAGAAATGCTATACGTTGCATTTAGTTCTGCTATGAGTGGCACGTTCAATAACCTTAAGATTGCCCTTGATGAACTAACAAACAAATACCCTACTGCTAAATTTGTTAGATTTGACACTCTGGGAATAAGCTTATCTTCCGGAATTTTTGTTCTATTGGCAAAGAAAATGATTGATGAAGGTAAATCTATTGATGAAATAGTAACCGAACTAGAAGCATTAAAAATGCGCGTTAACGCTAGCATAGTTGCCGACGACTTAATGTACCTTAAAAAAGGTGGTAGACTAACTGCAGTTAAGGCTTTACTTGGAACAATGTTACAATTAAAACCAATAATTAAATTAACAACCGCCGGAACTTTAATCCCTACTACTAACGTAGCTGGAAGAAATAAAGCTTTAATGACTGTAATTAAAGAAATTGCTGATAAAGCTACCGACCTAGACAAATATCCAATTTACGTTATGAGTGGCGCATGCAAAGAAGATAGCGATCGTGTAGTTTCTAAACTACAAAGTTTACTACCAAACGCAACTGTAATTCCTCAGTTCGTAGGCCCTGTTATTGGTTCCCACTGTGGTCCAGGAACTATAGGAATCATCTACGTTGGACCCAAGAGACCTGAACCTATTGCTGATTAATGAAAAAGATAATTCTTTCTATTTTAATCGTTATTATATCCGTTGTGATGTTAAGCGGATGTACTTATAAAGCCGAAAAATACGTTTTCGGAACCTATTATAGTATTAAAATAGAGGGAAATAGTGCATCAAAACAAGGTAAAAAAATTGATAGTCTATTTGAAGAATTAGATAAGACCCTTTCAACGTCAAATACGGAGAGTGACCTGTCTAAAGTTAATTCATCAAAGGCGAATCAACCGACTAAAGTAAGTAGTATAACAGTATCGTTATTCAAATTATCAAAGGAATTATATAAAGCTACTAACGGCGCCTTTAATCCTGCATTATTTCCATTAACGGAACTATGGTGTTTTTCGCCCTCCACCTACGTTGGGGGTGCTAAAGATATACCAAGCAAAATCCAAATTGATGCAACACTACCCTATTGTGATTTTAACTTATTCATTCTTAACGAAGAAAATTTAACAATCACTAAAAAACACGATAAAGCCAAGTTGGATTTTGGAGCAATTGCAAAAGGGTATGCTACTGACCTCGCTTACGAACAAATAAAGGACCAAAAAAATGCCGTTATTGACGTAGGCAGAACCTATAGAGTTAAAGGTAGCATTAATTTGCTCGTTGCAGACCCAAGAGGTGGTGATTTTGTAGCTAGGGCTACACTTTGTGATAAATCTGTTGCCACTAGTGGTGATTATGAAAGGTACTACGTTGTTAATAATAAGAGATATCATCATATAATATCCTTTGACGGATATCCATCAGGGACTTTCGAAACAACTCCAATAATTTCTGCAACAGTTATTGGAGAAAGTGCGACAGTTTGCGATGCTCTTTCTACGGCCAGTATGGTACTTGGTTATGAAAAAAGCAAAACCATAATAGAAAAATACGGATATTCCGCCTTACTTTTAACCGAAAACGGCTACTATTCAATAGGAGAAAATTTGTTTGAAATCACAGACAAAACAAGAACAAAACTTAGCTAAATCTTGTCGCTCAAAAAAACCTTTTAGCGCCATAGATTGCATTATAATTGCTACTTTACTCGTAGCAATTGTTTTATGCTTAGTTTTTACTCTCCCAACAGCTAAAGGCGATTACGTTATTATTTTTCATGAAGGGAAAGAAATTGGTAGATATTTATTAAAAAATGATAACACCATTTCAATTATTGAAAATAAAATGACTGTTATAATAAAAAATGGAAATTGCTACGTTAAAGAAAGTGATTGCAAAAATCAAATTTGTGTAGACACTGGTAAAATTTCGAAAGCGGGAGAACGTATTGTTTGCACTCCAAATAAAGTTACTATAATAATTTCTTCAAGTTCAGACGTAATAATTACCGGAGGTGTAGCATGAAAACTTCTTCAAAAAAACTTGCTCTAACCGGCATTATACTTGCACTTGCGTTAATTATTGGAACAATAGAAAATTATCTGCCACCTATTATACCCTTTCTTCCTTTTGTTAAAATTGGTTTTTCTAATGTCGCAATATTATTTAGTTGCGTTACTTTAGGCTTTTTACCAACAATAACGATAACTATATTTAAATCTGTTTTAGTACCTATTTTTGTAGGAAATCCCATAATGATAGCATATTCACTAACGGCATCACTCTTTTCCGTTAGTATATCTTATCTCTTGTTGTATACAAAAAAAGTGGGTATTCCCACCGTTGGAATTATAGGAGCTATATTAAACAATCTTATACAACTTTGCGTTGCTTCTTTAATCATGAGCGATCCTTTCGTCTTTGGGTTTATCCCATATTTAACTGCAACCGGCTTCCTTGCAGGGCTAATTACTGGTATAATTAGTTATTTATTAATACGATATATGCCTAAAGAAATCATGTTAATGGAAAACTAATGCTTATCAAACGGCACAAAGTCTTCGTCTACTTCGTTTGTATCACAAGTAAAGATTGAGCCTATATTTATTGCTCGTTGAACGACGTTATAACCAAACTTCTCACGCAATTTATCTATCGTTTTATCCAATTTCTCAATTTTGTCGTCCTCTTCATGTAATAAATCAAATTGTACAAAATCGCCTGCTTGCGATAGCTTAAAGACGTTTACGGTTATAGTTCTTAATGGTAAAGATTTTCCAAAATCATAAAATGAAGTAAAAAGTTCTATTGCTTTTTTTGCTATTAATTCACTTGAACAAGTGGGACTAGATAGTTGTCCTTGTTTTGAGTGATGATTTAGCTTTACGTCTCTTAAAAATATACTTACTCCCTCTCCTACCACATTAATTGCACGCATTCTAAAAGCAATCATTTCGCACAAAGAATATATAACCGATTTTACTTCATTAAGATTTTTAACGTCTTGCGGGGTCGTAGTACCGTTACCCACGCTATCAGGATTTTTTTTATCCGTATACAGTTTAACGGGTTCATCATTAATCCCGTTTGCACTTTGATACATCTTTTCCCCAGCTTTACCAAATTCTCTAATTAGTAATTCTTTATCAATGTTAGCAAGATCACCAATTGTATGCACGTTTAACAAGCGCAACTTTTGAGCAGTCGATTTTCCCACGTAAAGCATATCGTGTGCTGGTAATTTCCAAGCAATCTCTTTATAATTATAAGGAGAAATCTCACTTACTGCATCAGGTTTTTTCAAATCAGAGCCAAGTTTTGCGAATACCTTTGTGAAAGAAACACCAATTGAAACGGTTAAACCTCCCGTCTTTTCTTTTACTTCGCTTCTAATTTTTTCTGCAATATCTAATCCAGAACCAAATAGTTTTGTAGATCCAGTAACGTCAAGCCAACACTCGTCCAAACCAAAACTTTCTACTTGAGAGGTGTATTTAACGTATATTTCTCTCACCATTTTAGAATATTTAACATATTCCGAATAATGAGGTGGCACGATTATTAAATCGGGGCACTTGCGTTTTGCTTGCCAAATAGGCTCGGCTGTTTGAACACCAGCATTTTTAGCTAAAACAGATTTTGCGAGAACTATACCATGCCTTTTATCTGGGTCACCGCAAACCGCAATAGGCTTGCCTACCAAAGATGGATCTAATACTTGTTCTACGGTAGCGTAAAAATTATTTAAGTCGACGTGTAAAATAATTCTATCGTACATTATCGTACACCATTAGTACTTGTTGTTGCAAGCTTTCAAAATCTGTATCGTTATATATAATGAAATCAGCCTTTTCAAATATTTTTTCTTCTTTTATTTGAGATTCTATAATTTTTTTAGCATCTTGAAAAGAAATGTTATCTCTTGAAGAAATACGTCTTATTCTATCCTCAATCGGCGCTTTAACGGCACATAATTTATCATATTTTATATACTTCGAGCATTCAGCAAAAAGAGGGATTTCTACAAATACTAGGCCCAAAGAACGCGTTTTTTTATCTATCAAATCAAATATTAATGGATGTGCAATAGAATTTAATTTTAATCTTGCATTTTCATCATTAAAAATCAAATTTCTAAGGGCCTTTTTATTTATTCTTCCATTTATAACTACTCCATTAAAATTTGAATCTATTAGTTGTATATAGTTATTATCGTTAAGTAGTTCTCTGTTTACTACATCTGCATAAACGACCGATGCACCTAAGCCGTTTAATATATTCATTACGGTGCTTTTCCCGCTTCCTATTCCGCCAGCAACTACTACTATCATGTTTATTATTCTACACTATACCAGTTATCGCCCTCTTTTGCATCAGCAATTAAAGGTACGTTAAGTTGAACAGCTTTTTGCATGTTTTCGACCAACAATTTTTTTACTAAACTAATTTCTTCTTTTGGACAATCAATTACCAATTCGTCGTGAACTTGTAAAATAATTTTAGCCTTGCAATTATTTTCTTTCAAAGCATTATAGACTTTGATCATAGCAATCTTCATTATATCGGCAGCCGAACCTTGAAGAGGCATATTCATTGCAGCCCTTTTGCCAAATTCTCTAATATTCCTATTAGAAGAACGTAGTTCTGGAAAATATCTAATTCTACCGGCTAAAGTTCTAACGTATCCATTTTCTTCGGCAAATTTAGCATTACCATCCATATAAGATTTAACGCTTGGATATGTGTCAAAATACTTATCGACAAACTCTTTGGCTTCATATGGACGTATGCCAATATTTTTTGATAACCCAAAGGCACTTATGCCGTAAATTATTCCAAAGTTTACTGCTTTAGCACTCCTACGCATTGACTTAGTGACTTCTTCAATCGCAACGTCATGGATTTTAGATGCCGTAAGAGCATGGATATCCTCGTTACTATTGTAGGCATCGACAAGAACAGGATCATTGCTATAATGAGCTAACAATCTGAGTTCAATTTGCGAGTAGTCTGCGCTAACAAGTACGTTGCCATTGCTTGCAACAAACATTTTTCTAATTTCTCTGCCCTCTTCGGTTCTAATTGGAATGTTTTGGAGATTTGGCTCGGTAGAGGACAACCTGCCTGTTGTCGTTAAACATTGCTTAAAGATAGTATGAACTTTACCAGTTTGTTTGTTTATTACTGTACGCATACCATCAATATAAGTCGATTGTAATTTTTTGATTTGACGATACCTAAGTATTAGAGAAACAACCGGATGGTCTAATTCTTCTAAAATTTCGGCGGCAACGCTATAACCGGTTTTAGTCTTTTTCCCATGCGGTAAACCTAATTTATCAAATAGAATTTCGCCAAGTTGTTGGTTTGAATTAATATTAAACGTTTCACCTGTTAACTCGTAAATCTCGTTTGTTAATGATTTTATTTCCTCGTTGTACTTTTGTGATAATTGTTCAAGTACGGACAAATCAATGCTAAAGCCATTCATTTCTATATCGAATAAAACCTTAATCAAAGGAAGTTCAACGTCGTAATATAAAGATTTTAGCTCTTTTTTATCTAGTTCAATATTTAAAACGTTATTATACAGTAAAATTCCAGAAGCAATTCCATTAAATCCATTCGCTGAAATCATATCTTCGGCAGATTTATATGAATAATTAGAATTGCACAAATAAGATTTTAATAATACGTCTTCGTATGGTTTTTTAAGTTCAACGCCGTATCTTTGTAGAGAATGCATTTTATCTTTAACGTCAAAGATTATTTTGGTCACATTCTCATTTTCTAATACGTGCTTAAAGCTTAGCATAGCTTGGTCAAAATTTACCCCTTCATCAAGCAAAGATTCTGAGCAAATCACTTGATATTCAGTATTACCGTCAAAAGAAAAACAAATGCTATTTCCAATCTCTAATGATATAATTTGTTTACACAAGCTCAAATAGTTATTTAGAGAGGAAATATCACGAATAAAGACTGTTTTAATTTCTGATTTTACTTCCTCAAACGGCAATGAGTCTTCGCCTAAAGGTTTAACAGGCGTACCAAGGTTAATTTTTGAAGGTTCTATTCCCTCAAATCTCTTATCAAAATCAAATCTAGGTATCAACTTAAAGCACTCTAATTCTTTAAGATGCATAAAAAACTTATCACCAATAACTTTCCTATCAAAAGCAATGTCTGTAAGCTCAATATCAAGAGGAACTTCTGTAAATATGGTAGCAAGTTCTTTTGATAAATATACTTGTTCCTTGTTATCACGAAGCCTTTCGCCAAGCTTGCCTTTTATATTTTCAACGTTTTCAAATATTCCATCTAAACCGCCGTAAGTGTCTAACAAATTAAAAGCGGTCTTTTCACCAACGCCGGGACAACCGGGAATATTATCGGAATTATCTCCAGCTAGAGCCTTATATTCAATAACTTTATAAGGAGTTAAATTTTCTTCTTTTAAAGACTCTAAATCATATACTTTAATATCGGTAACACCGCGTTTAGTATTAAACACAACGGTATTTTCATCCACTAAT
Source organism: Candidatus Stercoripulliclostridium sp. (assembly GCA_045535235.1). Classification (GTDB taxonomy): domain Bacteria; phylum Bacillota; class Clostridia; order Christensenellales; family DTU072; genus Stercoripulliclostridium_A. The sequence goes on along the minus strand of JAZSLG010000112.1, from coordinate 7,226 downwards.
TGTAAAACGTCTCTATCGCCACTAACTATAATAGTCTCTTCATCATAACGTTTTGCTATTGTTCCAATAATATCATCTGCCTCATATCCTTCTTTTTCACAAATAGTTATACCAAGTTCTCTTAAAAGTTCCTTTAGGATTGGTATTTGACTAGCGAGCTCAACAGGCATAGGTTTACGGGTTGCTTTATACAAATCATATTTTTTATGCCTAAAGGTTGGTGCTTTCAAATCAAAAACCGCACATATATGGCTGGGTTTATGGTCAAGGATTAACCTTGCAAGCATAGATAAGTACCCAAAAATAGCGTTTGTAAACACTCCTTTTTTATTTTCAAGAGGAGGTAACGCATAAAATGCTCTATTTATTAAACTATTGCTATCAAGAAGGATTATTTTAGACATTTTTCACCTTAAAGTTCAAGTTTCATATCGTTCAATTTAATCAAATTGAATTTCCTAAACAATTCGCTCACTAGAAGACATACGACAACAGGAATAACGAACATACAAACTATTATACCAACGGCAATTTTCCAATCGGCTATGACACCTTGTGACGCTGATATTACGTCAAAAACTCCTACGAGACCGGACGTCCCCATGCCACCACCGGCAGCACCGCAACGAAGGCCAAATACAACGGTAGAAAGTGGTCCTGCAATTGCGCTAGCAATAATAGGTGGAACTATTATTATAGGATGCCTCATCAAGTTAGGAATTTGCAACATACTTGTTCCTATTCCTTGCGCTATTAATCCACCCCACCTATTCTCGCGGAAGCTTTGAACTGCAAAACCAACCATTTGACAAGCACAACCAACGGTTGCAGCTCCACCTGCGAGATACATTGCATCTATCATAGTAGGGTCGATTGTAGATGATGCAAGTATAGGGGTTGCAATAGCTACCCACATTGCCGCAGATGAAGTTGGAAGCGTCAATAATACACCCATGGTCACGGAAACGACTATACCCATTACGAAAGGAGTAGCAACTGTTGCCAATGCAATACCTTTACTCATAAGATTAACTAGCCAAATAAACGGCCAAGCAACGAATAGCGATAATAAGCTAACAATCATCATTGTTAGTGGGACAAGAACTATATCTACTTTAGTCTTTCCACATATTAGCATTCCAAGCTCTATCGATATTACTGAAACAATATAGGAACCTATAGGATTACCTGGTGTAAAGGATGCTATAAGATTAGCATCTATAATTTTATCCGCAAAAGCGCCAGATAAACCTGCAACTGCAGCAGAGAACATAACCAATTTTGGAGCTTTTAATTGATTAGCAATACCGACTCCAATGCCAGCCCCCATAAGCATTTTTGCTATAGATGCAACGTAATTAACGTACTTAGCAACTGCGAGGCCAGCAGGTGTACCGGAAAGAGAAATCCATGAAGCAATTTGTGCGAGTATCGTTCCTGCGATCAACGTGCAAAATAGACCTTGCGCCATGCCTGTAAAGGCTTCTATAAACCATCTTTTAGATAGAAATCTAATAATAGAAAATAGTTTTGCTTTGGTTAATTTACTAGAAGAAACATCTTTGTTATTGTCCATATTAATCTCCATAATATTTCATAATAGCATTGGCTAGTTGATAAGATTTATTGAAACGTGAGATATAATCATAATTCCACACCTTTTGTAATTCGTCAAAAAAAATTTTAGTATCATAAATCTTAAATTTCTCAACACCAAAACTAGAAGCAAACGTTTCCATCATTGCTATAAAAACGTCCTCTTTAGACAAATTCCAAGGAAGATCTAATTCTTCCGTCACAGTTTCAACGAGTTTAGCAAAAATACTTTGTTTCGTACCTTTCGTATCAAGGATGGAAGCCCATTCAATAAACGTGTTATAACTCAAGTTTTCAATAAAATTAATAAAGTCTCTATAATCAGGTCTAACTAAATAATACTTAAATCCCATTAAGTTATCTAAAAAACGTAGTCCATCGTAATACCCAAGTTGAATATTGTATCTAATACGTTCAGTTCTAAAATCAAGTAGTTTACCAAGTGACTCCGAGGGATTAATGTAATTTACTTTAACCGATCTATCTATAACTTTTTGACTGGGCATTTTACCACCCGTTCTAATAGCAATAATTTCATCAAATCCTTGGTGAATTAGTGGATTTACGGGACAATTATCATACATGCCACCATCCATGAACATTTTCCCACCGACCCTGGCTCTATTAAATATTGGCAAGTAAGCACTTGTTAAAATGTATTCTTTCATTTCCCCTTGGGGAATATCTTTTTTGAATAAGTCTAATGGCCTCCATTCTTTACCTTGTTCAACGGTTACAAGACAAAAATCAATCGAGGAATTTCTTAATTTTTCTTCATTAATAACCCTATCCAACAAATCCTTTGCTTTATCTAATGATACGCCTTTAGAGGCGTATAAGGCTTTCATGGTCTGGAATATGTATTTGTATACAGCCTTATCCAAGTTTTTATCTAAGATACGACTTACCATATCCTCGTCAAAGTCAAAAAGAAGCGAAGGGGTTGCCGAATACCATAAATCATATAGTACGTCAAAATCCCCTTGCGCGACCAATGCACCGTTTATAGCCCCTATCGACGTCCCTGCTACACCTTGGAACTCATATCCACGCTCAAACAATGCTTTTAAGACTCCGACGTGGAAGGAGCCTTTAGCTCCTCCACCTTCCAGAACTAAACCTTTCATTATTTTATTATCATTCTTATCTTCAAAGATTGTGGTTTTCTCGGTAAAATCTTATATTGAGGCTTTAAGCAAGCCATTGCGGGAGTATCTCCACCAACGCCACGTTGACGACCATCAATATTAACTGTTAGATAATCTAACTCGCCTAGTTCGTGTAAATGCTTTGCTTCGTCAAGCATTTCAATCGTATAGGGATGTACGCTAGCTTCAAAAGGTTTCTCGTTTGCGTAAATTTCAACTCCACGATTACCACCGATTTTCAGCCAACGCATTTCGGTATGATTGCCGTTTTCTTGTGGATACAAATAATCGTGTAAGAAATCTTCTGCAACACCCTCATATACTTTTGTTATTGCCGCAGTTGCTCTATCGCAATAATTTTCAAAGGGACCTTTACCAAAGAATTGCATTCCGTCAACGCCATCACGAAGAGCAAAAGTAAAGCCATATCTCTCCATTTCTGCTTTAGGAATTAGAGTCAATTCAACGTCAATACTACCATCTCCGTTAAATACGTACAAAGTACGCAACTCACGAACATGGGGCATTCTCCACTCGATTGCAACGTGAACTTTCCCATCAGTCATATAAATATTAGTACGACGAACTTTTAGTTTTGCTTGGGCTTTCTTGAACTTATCAAGGCCCATTATTAGTTTAGAGATAAACGGAGGTACTTGTGGTAACCTATCGTTATCAATAACAGCCCTATAGAAATTAAGTCTAAAAGGTGCTTTTAATTTTTCTTCGCCGTTATTTTCAATGCTAATTATTTGTCCGGTTCTCTTATCAACTATTGCTCTACAGGAGCCAAATGAAACAACGACTTCCACGTTAGTTTCATTAAATGAACTGCCAAGTTTTATTTCTTCAATTGATAAATCGTTTTTATTAAGAGTAAATTGTTCATAAGCAACTACTCTACCTGCAGGATGGAATAATTCATCATTTTTAGTAATCAAGCTTACCAATAATGATGCTTCACTGTTACCAAACTCTAAATCAAGAGGTAACGTTATATCTCCTATTTCACCGGTTGAAATGGAAGGAAGTTTCTCAATAATAGTTTCATCAGCATGATTACCATCAATAAACAACTCGAGTTTGCACTTGAATTCTTTAAGATTAGTAAACATATATCTGTTGTAAAATTTGATTTTATTATCTACAAGCGCTATATCAACTTGTTGATACTGTTTTCTAACCTCGTAAAGTGCAGGGTTTGGTGAGCGGTCTCCTCTAACTATACCATTGAAAGCAAAGTTAGAATCATTGGGCTTATCTCCAAAATCGCCACCATAACGCCATTCAACAATACCTTCATCATTAGTAACTTTTATTGCTTGGTCAGCAAAGTCCCAAATAAAGCCACCGGCTAACCTATCATATTTTTTGAATTCATCCCAGTAATCCGAGAAATTACCCAAGCTATTACCCATAGCATGAGCATATTCACATTGAATAAAAGGTTTATCACGATATCTTTCCGGACTCATTGGCCAACCCGCTGGACAGAACATATATTGACCGTGCCAAATGGGTTTATTTTTACCAATAGGCTCCATCTTTTCATAATGAGCGTACATTTCTGATAATACGTCACTAACTTCTAATTTGAAATCTTGTTCATAGTGGATAAAACGAGTGTTATCTATGGCAAGGGCAGCCTTTCTCATAGCCATAAATGCTTTACCCCTACCGGATTCATTACCTAAAGACCAAGATACGATACATGGATGATTCTTAAACGTATTAACCATATTACGCATACGATAACAACATTGCTCAGTCCACATTTTATTACTACGAGGAATTAAAATGCTAAGGCCATGAGTTTCCAAGTTATTTTCACAAATAACTAAGACACCATATTTATCGCACAATTCATAAAATGCTGGTTGATTGGGATAGTGAGAGGTACGTATTGCCGTGATATTATTTTGTTTACAAAGTATAATATCCTTTTCAATTAATTCAACGGGTACGGCATGACCATATTCTGGATGGAATTCATGACGATTCACACCAGCAAATTTAACTGGCTTACCATTTAAAAGAATAAAAGGTCCTTCTCCTGCTAGCATGGGAACGATTTCTACCTTCCTAAAGCCAAACGAACAAACTCTCTTATCAATAAAATATTCGTTATCGTAAAGCTCAACCATTATTGCATAAAGATTGGGTACCTCGTGTGACCAAAGACGGAAATTGCTTATATCTTCTTTTATATTTAAAGTATAATTATCTCCATTTTCTAAGGTCTTTACCGCATAATTTCCAACAAAAATCGGATCTTCATTGCCATAATAATCTACGATTGTAACCTTAACGATAGGATTTTTTAAGCCTTGTCCATTTGCAGATAAATCAATTTTTCCACTTAATTTAGCTTGTAAAAAATCATCTGTAAAATCGGAGAAGAAATACATATCCGAAATTTCAACTTTTGGTTTATAAATCAAATCAACGTCACGGAATATTCCGGAAAGACGCCACATGTCTTGGTCCTCAAGATAGCTACCAGTACAATAACGATATACTACGACAGCAAGCTTATTTTCACCATCTTTTACGAAATCGGTTACGTTGTATTCTTGGAAATCAAAGGTATCTTCCGAATAACCGACAAACTCACCGTTAACGTAAACTTCCGCACAGGTGCCTACTCCACCAAAACGAATAAAAACGTTATCTCCAATAAGTTCAACGTTAAAAGTAGTTGAATAACATCCAACTGAGTTAAGATGACCATAAACGTGTGGTATCATTGGTAAAAATTTAGATTCCAACGCATAAGGATAATTAGTATTCGTGTAAATGGGAGTATCATATCCTTTAATCTGCCATTCACTAGGAACGTCTATTTTACTAAAACCACTTAAATCGGAACCTATTTTTTCAAAGCCCTCAGGAATTTCGTCCACGTTAGGACAATATTTAAAATCCCATTTACCATTCAAAGAAACAATCTTATAATTGTTATCTTGGTCAAGAGGATAACCAGATGCATACCTTTCAATACTATTTACGTTATATATTCGAGCTTTACGCCAAAAATCTTTCATTGTTAATCTCCTGATTTTAGATTATTATATTTTAATAATAACACACGCGCGCGTAAAAATCAATGTTTTTTATTTATGGATGCAATCTTTATTTTTCACAATAAAAATGACGAAATCCAACTGGTAAATTTCGTCATTCAAATCTATAATATGTATCTAAAGCTACAGATTTTATGTATTATTGGGTTATTTTTTCAATATTTTTTTAATACGCTCCATAGCCTCAATGGTATTTTCCCTTGTATTAAAAGCAGTCAAACGGAAATATCCTTCGCCACATTTACCAAAACCTGAACCGGGAGTACCCGCAACTTGCGCATCGTTAAGAAGTAAATCGAAAAAGTCCCATGAATCCATTCCACATTTCAACCATACGTAAGGAGAGTTTATACCGCCAGTATACCATACACCAATTTCATCAAGAGCTTTAGCAATTATCTTAGCATTTTCTTTGTAATAAGCTATATTTTTGTAGCACTCATTAATACCCTCATCACTAAAAACTGCTTCTGCGCCCCTTTGAACGATATATGAAGTACCATTGAATTTGGTAGTTTGACGACGCAACCACATCTTATTAAGAGATTTTTCTTCTATTACGATACTTTTAGGTACAATGGTATATCCGCAACGAGTACCCGTAAAGCCAGCCGTTTTAGACAACGAACAAAACTCTACCGCACATTGTTTTGCCCCTTCTATTTCATAGATTGAACGAGGCAAGGAATCATCTTCGATAAATGCTTCATATGCGGCGTCGAACAATATAAGCATATTATTTTTAAGAGCGTAATCAACCCAAACCTTTAATTGCTCGCGATTATATACAGCGCCCGTAGGATTATTAGGAGAACATAAATAAACTATATCGCCTTTGAGTCCATCATAAGGCATGGGTAAAAAACCATTTTCTTCATTTCCTTCAATATAAACTATTTCTCTGCCAAGCATTACGTTACTATCAAGATAAACAGGATATACAGGGTCAGGTATTACTATAACGTTATCGTTTGAAAACAAATCGGTGAAGTTTGCAAGGTCACTCTTTGCACCATCAGCGATAAATATTTCATCTGCATCCAAAGAAACGTTCCCAATCTTTTTATAATATTTTTGAACAGCTTCTCTTAGGAATGCATATCCTTGTTCGTCGCCATAACCACGGAATGTTTCTGCTACACCCATTTCAGCACTTGCCTTTTCTAGAGCTTTAACCACGCAAGGTGTTAAAGGCTTTGTTACGTCACCAATCCCCATCTTAATAACAGGTTTATCAGGATTAGCTGATTGAAATTCTCTTATTTTTCTTGCAGTAGTTGAAAATAAATAACTTTCTTTAAGCGCATTATAATTTTTATTAATTTTAACCATAGTAATTTATATTTATTTCTCCTATATAATTTAATTTTGTTTTCCCTATTATTTTTAGACTATAATC
>JAZSLG010000100.1:0-1551 GCA_045535235.1 Candidatus Stercoripulliclostridium sp. | reverse complement strand
GCTTATCAAAGTTATCGTATTCTCCATCGGTTTCGTCTGCTTGAACCATTAGGTCAACACCTTGGTCAACGAAGAATATGATGCTATGGTTGTTACTTATTCCTGCCACGTCAAAAATAGCGGATACTATAGCGGGAGTAATCACGTAAGCACTACCATTTTTCTCAATGCCAGGAATTTCTTCAAGAGCGATAGCGGCTTCGTAGCCGGTTAAACCGCTTACCATATCGTAGTAATCGGTGTTTTGGAGAGTGGTGGTTGCACTCAAGAATACGGAGTGGGTAATACTTCTAGTAGGAACAGGGCTACCTGCGGTAAAGTCGCCGATAATCTCGTTGGGAGTTCCGTTATTCTTGTTTATTCTTGCAATAATTCCATTAAAGGTGGTGTCTTCAACGGGAGTGTAATCAAATACGCCCGCTTGACGTAGTGCATACAAAGAGGTATCGGTAACAGCTTTGGATAGTGCGGGACCAACCTCTTGAATCTTGGTATCGGGGTCTATTAGCGAAAGAACGCCAACGTCGTATTTATCCATTACTTGCTCCAAAGTCAATGACTTCATTGCATCGGATAGTCCACCGATTTCGGTATCTTGTAGAGCCTTCAAAATCTTGGAAGAATCTTCCTTGACTTCTACAACTTCACCAAGCTTAACTCCGTTAATTCTGGGTTGAAGAGCATCCTTGTTGCCGAGCTCGGTAATCTTGAGGTCTCTTATTGCCCATACTATTGCGTGGCTGGTTTCTTCGTTAACGTCAACAGCATCTTGAATTTCCATTTGCTTGATGTTACCGTCAAGGCCTTCTAGAGTAGAGTTTTGTAGATATTTTAGAACCTTACTGCTATCTTCGTTGATTTCGATAGCATCGCCGATAGTCATATCTTTGATAGCTCCGTCTAACTCGTCTAGAGTGAAATCTTTTAGATAGATGAGAACCTTGCTAGACTTTTTAGCACCGGTTTCGGGGTCGTCTTCTAAGCGAATGGTAATAGCATCGCTAATCTTCATTTCCTTGATAGCACCGTCTAGCTCGCCAATCTTGGTGTCTTTTAGATATGCTAGAACGTTAGCGCTCTCTTCGGTAATTTCCAAAACCTCGCCGATAGCGGTATCTTGGATAATGGCATCCATATCTTCGGAAACCTCTTTGAAGGTCTTTTTACCAAGCTTTTGGATAAGCTTACTGCTTGCGGGATTTTGCTCGGTAGCATCTTCGTCGTAAACGACCTCAATAAAGCTATCGAGAGTGTTTTGGTCAAGGTCGCCAAAGGCTGCGTTTAGGGGCTTAGATAAAAATTCTTCATCTTTGAACAAGGGTAAATCGGGGAGTTCAACCTGGAACTTATCTTGCATAACGGTCATAGTGAGGTTATTGGTTAGCGTTGCGCCCAAGTTGGATATGGAGCTTTCTGCTATAACGCCCGCCTCGATACCTACCGCGTCGCTTATGGTGGTAGAAATCTTGTTGATACCAACTTTACCCTCTATATCCTTGATAGGAGTTTCGGAAAGGTTGCCGAATATTTCAAGAATACCCATACCATAAT
>JAZSLG010000047.1:0-1559 GCA_045535235.1 Candidatus Stercoripulliclostridium sp. | reverse complement strand
TATAGTTTTGCTCTACTATTATATAGCGGATTTGCATAACAATCACCAAACGTTATTCCACACCATTGTTCTATTGTTCCTAGTTAATTCACACTAGAGAGTGGGTCGCAATTATAGAATGCAATATCTCCTATGCTTGTTACGGAGTCGGGTATGGTTACGCTAGTTAGGGATTTGCAATTATAGAATGCATGACTTCCTATGCTGGTTACGGAGTCGGGGATTGTGACGCTAGTTATACTGCCACAATCACGGAATGCATTCTTGTTAATTGAAGTTATACCGCTTGGTAAGGTTAACTCACTTTCACTTCCAGTATATCCAACTAGTGTCTTTTCTTCTCCATTGGTATGGATTATATATGCATTACTATCGGTTGAGAGTTTACTTGGAGTATCTAGTGAGGTATATACGTCTAACGCATAATAGCCTACGTAGCCGTTTGACTCACTTCCCTTTTCTATGGTAAGGCTTGAGAGATTATAGACTTCTACTAGTCGATAGCAACTAGACACTGCAGCGAATCCCATGCTGGTTACGGAGTCGGGGATTGTTACGCTGGTTATAACGCAATCATAAAATGCACGCTGGTTAATTGAAGTTATACCACTTGGTAAAGTTAACTCTGTTTCGCTTCCAGCATATCCTACTAGTGTCTTTTCTTCTCCATTGGTATGGATTATATAACCATTACTGTCGGTTGAGAGTTTGCTTGGTGTATCTAGTGAGGTATATTCGTCTAATGCATAGTAACCTACGTAGCCGTTCGAAGAACTTCCCTTTTCTATGGTAAGGCTTGATAGATTATAGATTTCTACTAATTTATAGCAACCATAGAATGCATAACTTCCAATGCTTGTTACGGAGTTCCCTATTGTTATGCTACTTAGGGAAGTGCAATCACGGAATGCATAATCTCCTATGCTATCCCCACTAGTTATAACTACTTCTTTTAACTTGGATTTTGGAATACTGCTTATTGCTAACGTGGGAATGCTTGCATACTCTATTGGGCAATTATAGAATGCATCATCTCCAATGCTGGTTACGGAATTGCCTATCGTCACGCTACTTAGGGAGGTGCAATAAAAGAATGCCTTATCTCCTATGCTATCTCCACCAGTTATTACGACTTCTTTTAAATTGGATTGTGGAATACTGCTTATGAATGTTGTGGGAATGCTTGCATACTCTATTGGGCAGTTCTCAAACGCATCCTCTCCTATGCTTGTTATAGAGTTCCCTATAGTTACGCTAGTTAGGGAGGTACAATTATAGAATGCCGAATTTCCAACGCTATCTCCACCTGTTATTACTACTTCTTTTAAATTCGATTGTGGAATAATGCTTATGAATGTTGTAGGAATGCTTGCATACTCTATTGGGCAATTATAGAATGCATACTCTCCTATGCTCTCTACCGAGTTTCCTATCGTTACGCTACTTAGGGAGTCACAATCATAGAATGCATAATCTCCAATGCTGGTTACGGAGTCGGGAATTACTACTCTAGTTATTGTGTCATTTTCATAGAATGCATACTGGTTTATTGAAGTTAT
>JAZSLG010000127.1:0-3041 GCA_045535235.1 Candidatus Stercoripulliclostridium sp. | reverse complement strand
TGTACCAACGGGACCGGTTATAAGATTATCTTTGGTCATAACGTTAGCTATGGGTTGATTATAATTGGTTTCAAAACGAAGATCACGATTGGTTAGAATACCTACGAGTTTTGTTCCTTCGGTAATCGGTACGCCACTAATTTTATATTTGCCCATTAGTGCATTTGCTTCCGCTACACTATGGTTGGGACTTAAATAGAATGGGTCGGTTATAACGCCGTGTTCACTTCTCTTTACTTTATCAACTTGGGTTGCTTGTTCGTCAATTGACAAATTTTTATGGATAATACCTAGTCCGCCTTCACGAGCCATAGCAATAGCTAAGCCGGACTCTGTAACGGTATCCATAGCCGCAGAAATTAACGGAATGTTCAATTTAATCGTATCTGTAAGTTTGGTTGAAAGGTTAGCATCTTTCGGTAAAACGTTAGAATACTGGGGAACGAGTAAAACATCGTCGAAGGTTAAACCTTCAGCAATAATTTTCGCCATAAAAAATCATAAACTCCTTTGCACTTTTTTTAATTATATTATTCTTAAAAATCTTTGTCAATTAATTAAACTAATTTGCACTATTTGTAAATACAAATAATTCTATAAATTAGATGGTAAAAAATGTAAAAGCATATTGAAATAAATTGCCTTAATTTGTTATAATTGATCTAAATAAGGAGAAAAAATGTTATGGAAATAATTGCAGCGACCGGAAATATAAATAAAGTTCGTGAGTTTAGAGAGATTTTGGGTGAACGCTATCAAATAAAATCGTTAAAGGATATTTCTCTTAGCATTGATATTGAGGAAGATGCAGATACGTTCTTTGGTAACGCATTAAAAAAAGCAAGAGAAATTTCATTAATAACTGGGAAAGTGGTGCTTGCAGACGATAGTGGACTAATTGTCGATGCGTTAGGAGGTGCTCCAGGCGTTTTTTCCGCGAGATATAGCGGAGAAAATGCAACCGATGCTTCTAATAGAGCTAAGCTACTAAAAGAAATGGAAGGCGTTCAAGATAGAACGGCGCGCTTTCATTCTAGCATAGTATTGTATTATCCAGATGGAAAAATTATTCATGCGGAGGGAAAAACTGAGGGACGTATTCTTTTTGAAGAGATTGGCGATAACGGCTTTGGATACGACTCTCTATTTTATTCTTACGACTTAGGAATGAGCTTTGGATTAGCAAGTGCCGAACAAAAAAACGCTGTTAGTCATAGAGGAAGGGCTCTTGATAAGCTTGTTACCATATTAAAGGAAATGGAGTAAGGTGAAATTTAGGTCATTAGTTGCCATCTTAATGAGTGTTATAACATTTGTGACCATACTTTCGGGATTATACGACGGAGGGCTTTTTATGCAAAATAAAATCATCTACGATTTGGACGTCAGGTATCAAACAATAGAAGATGGATTTGGCGCTTCTGGATGTTGGTGGGCTCCGGACGTTGGAGGATGGAATTATACGACAGAAGAAGGTGAAGACGTTAGAGAAGCAATCGCGCGCTTATTATTTGATGAAGAAAGGGGACTAGGACTTGATATTTATCGCTATAATATTGGCGCGGCAGTTACACCAGATAAAGGTAAATACTCGCATTATTGGAGGACGGTTGAAAGCTTCTTGACAGAGGATGGTAGTTATGATTTTACTAGGGATGCCAATGCACAATATATGTTAGAGCTAGCTTTAAAATATGGGGCAAGTAAGGTGGTATTGTTTGCAAACAGTCCTCCAAATTCTCTGACGAAAAATGGAAAAGGTCATAGCAATGATGGTAAATGTAATATTGATAAAGAAAACTATTTACCATATGCAAAATATTTTTGTGATATAGCAGAATATTTTATAAACAAAGGTATTCCTATAGTTTCCTTATCTCCTGTTAACGAACCCGAATGGGAGTGGAAAGGGGGACAAGAAGGGTGTCATTATGAGCCCAATGAATTAGTTGATTTTTATGAAATATTTATTAAAGAAAAAGAAACCCGCGACATATTAAAAGGAGTTAATGTTTCCATTTTTGAAAGTGGTGTAGTGGCCGGTAGAATTTATGAATATTTGGAAGCTTTAATGGCTTCGGATATAATTAGGCCTTACCTTACTCACGTTGAGGCACATAGTTATTGGGCAAGCATACAAGAAAAGAAGGCTTTTAATCAATACATTGCAGAACGGTACCCCGAATTGAAGGTATCGATGACCGAATGGTGCCAAATGCAAAATGGTAGGAAAAATGATATGGGGCCTGCTTTTACTATTGCTCACGTAATAATGGACGACTTAGTATATCTTAATGCAACAGGCTGGCAATACTGGCTCGCTGTATCATGTTATCATTATGAAGACGGCCTTTTATACGTTAACGTTGAAGAGAAAAATGATTTACAAATACCATTAAGATATTACGCATTTGGGCAATTTACAAAGTATTTGAAAGAAGGTGCTATCAGAGTTAAAACTACTTTGTCTACTGACGAGAATAAAACTCAACTTAGGGAATGTGCTTTTTTGAATCCAAACGGAGACTTGGTTACGATATTTATCAATAATGGTGATGACGTAGAGTTATATAACGTAAACGTTCCGGATGACTATAATAGATATGAAATGTATTCAACAAACGTTAATTTAATCGATACTCAATTTTGTAGCGGAGATAAAATTAGAAAAACTATTAAAATACCTAAAGAAAGCATTAGTACAATAATATATAAAAAGTAAAAAAGAACACCATTAGGTGTTCGTTTTGGTGGAGCGGGAGACGAGATTCGAACTCGCGACTTTCACCTTGGCAAGGTGACACTCTACCACTGAGTCACTCCCGCATAAGTTGTCAACGCTAGTGATTATACTACATCAAAAATTATTTGTAAACAATTTTAACGTAAATTTTTAAAAATTTTTTAATTAATTTTTTCAACAAAAATTTTTGATTTTATTCTTCAAAATAGTTGCGTTGGAAAATAAAAAGTGATATTATACTTAAGCAAACAAAACGAGCACCTTTAGCTCAGTTGGTAGAGCAACTGACTCTTAATCA
>JAZSLG010000037.1:0-2736 GCA_045535235.1 Candidatus Stercoripulliclostridium sp. | reverse complement strand
TACGATCCGACTTACACCTAGTACACTCCCCTTGGGAGATTTTCTTTTGTTCGTATCTCATCCAAAAACCAAAGTCTATCAGAGGTCTAGGAAAAGTAAGAGGGCACTCAAACTGAATAACAAGGTTTTTGGCGACCTGTCTAGGAAAAGCAAGAGGAACCCATAAACTAAAATTTTTCTTTAGCATTAAAAAAGCACCTTTTGGTGCTTTTAATTAAAAGAAACTAGTTATAAATATTTCTAAACCAATTATTATAAGGATAACCCCACCAAATATACTTGCTTTGTTTTGGAATTTGGTACCAATGGCTTTACCAATATAAACACCTGCAAGACATATTCCAACCGTTAGTATTCCAATTATACCTGAGGATAGTAGGGCTTCCCACACGTTATAGTGTGAAATGGTAAAACCGACGGATAGGGCATCTATGCTTGTGGCTATACCTTGCACTGTAAGAAGTCCAAACGAGAGAGGTTTAGTAGGGCAAGAATCTTTTTCTTCTTTTTTCTTTACACCTTCGTAAATCATCTTACCACCTATAAAGCAAAGCAATACGAGAGCAATATAGGGGATTGCGACTTCTATAAACGTAAAGTATTTTGCAACGGTGCTAACAAGGACCCAGCCAATAAATGGCATTAGGAATTGGAAAAAACCAAAGGTTCCTGCAATTAGACTTGCTTTAGGGAATTTTACGTTACGATAACACAAGCCGTTTGCCAGCGAAACCGAAAAGGCATCCATAGCTAGTCCTAGTCCTAAAAGTAGGCTATTAACGAAAAACATTACGTCTAAATTCATGATGATTAATTATATATAATATAGTTAAGCCCAAGCATTACGCTTGGGCTTGTTTTAGGAGATTTAGTGGTTAAATTCTGTTTACTCCAGTCTTTCTTGCGGCTTCGGCAACAGCGGCGGCAACGGTCTTACCAACGCGTTCATCAAATGCCTTAGGAATGATATATTCGGGAGAAAGTTCTTCATCGGAAACGAGAGATGCAATAGCTTCAGCCGCAGCAATCTTCATTTCTTCGTTGATATCACTTGCACGAACGTCTAATGCACCACGGAAGATGCCGGGGAATGCTAGAACGTTGTTAATTTGGTTGGGGAAGTCGCTTCTACCGGTACCAACTACTGCTGCACCTGCTTTGATTGCTAGGTCGGGCATGATTTCGGGTACGGGGTTTGCCATTGCCATTACGATAGCGCCGGGAGCCATGGAAGCAACCATTTCTTCGGTAACAACGCCGGGAGCGCTAACGCCAACAAAGATATCTGCGCCCTTCATAGCGTCTGCTAGAGTACCACTCTTTCTTGCAAAGTTGGTAAATGATGCAATTTCCTTTTTAGCATCCGTCAATTTGGGATTTTCAATATTAATGATACCATTACGGTCGCACATGTAAACGTCTTTAACGCCCATCTTTATGAGCAATTTTGCGATAGCACATCCTGCAGCACCTGCACCACTAAATGCAACGGTACAATCCTTAAGGTCTTTACCAACGACTCTAATTGCATTTATAACTGCTGCAGCACAAACGACGGCAGTGCCGTGTTGGTCGTCGTGGAAAATCGGTATATCGGTACATTCCTTTAACTTTCTTTCAATTTCAAAGCAACGAGGAGCAGCGATATCTTCAAGGTTAATTCCGCCAAAGGAACCGGAAATTAGAGAAATGGTTCTAACGATTTCATCAACGTCTTTACTCTTAACGCAAAGAGGGAAAGCGTCAACGTCACCAAATGCCTTGAATAGTACGCATTTGCCTTCCATAACGGGCATACCTGCTTCGGGACCAATGTCGCCAAGACCAAGAACTGCGGTACCATCGGTAACAACGGCTACGAGGTTCCATCTGCGAGTTAGTTCATAACTCTTATTTACGTCTTTTTGGATTTCAAGACAGGGTTGAGCAACGCCGGGAGTGTATGCAAGGGATAGTTCTTCCTTAGTGGTTACAGTTGCACGAGGAACGACTTCGATTTTGCCTTTCCAATTATAGTGACATTTTAATGATTCTTTTGCGTAATCCATATTTATCTCCTTTTCCTTATTTTTCCCATGGGAATACGTATTGGGTTAGACCAAGTTTATTACGAACTTCAATCATCTCTTGTTGAACGGATTCGTTAATCGGTACACCCTTATCTTTTCTTTCTTGCCATACGAGCCATTCTTTTTCACCAGCGGTATAAATTCTTTCGGCGCCGGGAGCTTTTTTGGAAGCGCGGGTTGCACGGATAACGTCGCCGGCTTTCTTGCGAGCTAATTCTTCGCCTAGGAAGTGGTCGGTGTCTATAGCAATAAAGTAATGACCGAGTTGATAGGGCTTAATCTTGCCGTTTTCATCTTTGCCGTCAAGAGCTTTGCCGTAGATACCATCTTGGAGCATACAAGAAAGGAATTCAACTATCATAGTAAAGCCGTATCCTTTGTATCCACCTAGAGCTTCGCCGATACCACCAAGAGGGGTAAGTGCAGCAGTGCCTTTACGAATAGCGCGAAGTGCTTCACCTGCATCGCCTTCAACAGCGTTACCGTCAAGGTCAATAATGGTGCCAGGGTGAACAGGTTCACCTATTCTTTCGTAGTACTCAATTTTACCATTTTGAGTAATAGAGGTAGCACAGTCAAAAATAAAGTCAAATTCTTCATCGGTGGGGATACCTACGGTGAAGGGGTTGGTACCAAACATACCTTCAACGCCAAAGGTAGGGGCAAC
>JAZSLG010000082.1:0-2378 GCA_045535235.1 Candidatus Stercoripulliclostridium sp. | reverse complement strand
TGCTGGTTACGGAGTCGGGAATTACTACTCTAGTTATTGTGTCATTTTCATAGAATGCATACTGGTTTATTGAAGTTATACCACTTGGTAAGGTTAACTCTGTTTCACTTCCAGTATACCCTACTAGTGTCTTTTCTTCTCCATTGGTATGGATAACATATCCATTACTATCGGTTGAGAGTTTACTTGGGGTATCTAGTGAGGTATATACGTCTAATGCATAGTATCCTATGTCGCCGTTTGAGTCACTTCCCTTTTCTATGGTAAGGCTTGATAGATTATAGACTTCTACAAGCTTATAGCAATCATCAAATGCCCTATTTCCTATGCTGGTTACGGAGTTGCCTATCGTTACACTACTTAGGGAGGTGCAGTCATCGAATGCACTGTTCCCTATGCTTGTTACGGAGTTCCCTATCGTTACGCTACTTAGAGAGGTGCAATACTCGAATGCATAACTTCCAACGCTAGTTACGGAGTCGGGGATTACTACGCTTGTTATTGTGTCATTTTCACAGAATGCATACTGGTTAATTGAAGTTATACCACTTGGTAATGTTAACTCTGTTTCACTTCCAGTATATCCTACTAGTGTCTTTTCTTCTCCATTGGTATGGATAATATAACCTTTACTGTCGGTTGAGAGTTTACTTGGAGCTTCTAGTGAGGTATATACGTCTAATGCATGATAGCCTACGCAACCGTTTTCATAACTTCCCTTTTCTATTGTAAGGGTTGATAGATTATAGATTTCTACTAGCCTATAGCAATCAAAGAATGCTTGACTTCCTATACTGGTTACGGATTTGGGGATTGTGACGCTATTTAGGGAGTGACAAAATACGAATGCACGCTCTCCTATGCTTGTTACAGCTTTACCATTATAAGTTGAAGGGATAACAATGCTTGTTGGTTCACCGGTATAGCCATCTACTTCGTATGTATCGTCTGTTTTTAGGTCAAAAACCAAGCAAGAACTACTCGGTTCAATGGGTGATGAAGGTGTGTCCGTTTGTTCACCATTTGGGTTAGCGTCGTCATTATTTTCCTTGTTGCTACAAGCAACTATGGTTACGCATAACGTACAAATTAATATTATTGCAAGGAAAATAGTTAAAATCTTTTTATTCATAACCACCCTCTCCAAATTTCTTTATATTTATATTGTAAATAAGTATACTAGATTTGTCAACCCTTAAAAAACACGCTATTTTGGCGCTAGGCTTTGAAAAACTAAAAAGCTCCCTTCGGGTCATGTACACTCTAAGTAAACTCCCCTTGGGATAGACTTTGTTTTTTAGCGCTATACTGCGTCAATAGCAAAAAAATCTCAAGGAGCAGTACGCTAGTACAGCAACCTTTCGGTTTTTTCACTTTTCCTTGTCTAGCATCTAAAAACCAAAGTCTATTAGAGGCTTAACACAGACAAAAATAAGAAAAAAAACTAAAATTATTCCTTGTGAACGTAGCAACGCGTAGTGAAGCCGTTCCGGACTCCGCGCTCCGCATTCCGCACTTTCTAAGTCCAAACTAGCGCGTTTTTAGACTACAGCTATTTTTGTTACGTACTAAATTTACTTTTCGTCTTAGACATTAACCTTGTTTGCGTAACGTAGTGTAGCAAAGCCGAACAATTCGCAGTTACTTTAGTCAATCCAATAACTATGTGGCTATCACCAAGTGTTGTGGTAACACAAGTTAATCGTTTTACTCATCAGGTTTGCTACGCAAACTACTGCACTCCGCGCTCCGCATTCCGCACTTTCCAAGTCCAAACTAGCGCGTTTTAGGGTTGTTGTTCTCCCACTCCCCCTCATACACTACTTGTCCAGCAATCTTGGTATACTTGCCATAGCCCTCGCGTTTGCCGTTAATTTCAGTTGTCTACAAATTGATGACAACTGATTATTTCTCTTTTTTAAGGTGTTCCAATATTTACGTGGAGAAGTGCTTAAAGAAAGAGCTTCTATTATATCAACGGCACACAACCACCAACGTGAAGTTTCTTCGTCCCACACTGAACGAACGGGAACGTTGTCAAAAAACCTAATAGAAGTTTTAATCATTTTTGTCCTCGCTCACGATTTCTAATATATCGTCTAAACCACAATTAAGGGCGTTGCATATTTTAAGAAGTATATCCATATGCACAGTTTCGTTTCTACCAAGTTTCGCCATAGCGGTTGTAGTGATGCCATGCGCTTTCGGCAATTCCATACACGCAAAGCGTGATGCCATGCTGCGCGGGGCGCAGATTACATACACGCCCAAAGGGCGTGATTACATACCAATCCTGTGGCTTGGATAAAAAAATTCGACAAGTCGAAACTTGTCGATTTTTTTGGAGGCGCCACCCAGATTTGAACTGGGGGTACGGG
>JAZSLG010000029.1:0-11827 GCA_045535235.1 Candidatus Stercoripulliclostridium sp. | reverse complement strand
CGAGTAATTTCCCTTCACTTCGCACTTCATCCAAAAACCAAAGTCTATTAGAGGCTTAACACAGGTAAAAATAAGAAAAAAACTAAAATTATTCCTTGTGAGCGAAGTGAAACGTAGTGAAGCAATTCTGCATTCTGAATTCTGCATTCTGCATTCGCGTAGCGTTGTTCCGCATTCCGCACTTAAATAAATCCTTGTGAGCGAAGCGTAGCGGAGTGAAGCCGAACAATTCGCAGTTACTTTGGTTAACCCAAAGACTACGTGTCTATCACTAAGTGTTGTGTAACTACAAGTTGTTCGTTTTACTCATCTAGTTTGCTACGCAAACTACTGCGTTCCGCGCTCCGCATTCCGCACTTAAATAAATCCTTGTGAACGTAGCAACGCGTAGTGAAGCCGTTCCGCGTTCCGCGCTCCGCATTCCGCACTCCGTAAGGCTGTTCCTCGTTCCGTACTCCGCATTATTTTTCCCTCAAATTGCAGTGTAAAAATTTCCCTCTTTACAAGATAGGAGTTCTGTGTTATAATCTAATCATGAAGGTTGCCGATGATGCGGAACCCTAACAACTAAAAGGGCTTACGGGTCTAGCGCATAATGTCAAGCCCCCCGGGTTTATCCTGACGCTAGGGGAAGACAAAAGGGCGCAGCAGTTCGCCCACCTGCACATACGCGGGTTTGTTATTCTCGGGGCCTTCATAAAAGGTGGTAGTAAGTTCATGATACTACCACTTTTTTTATGCAAACCCTTTTAATCATCATTTAACTATATCTTTTTATAATTATTGTGTTATAATACATTTAGGAGAAAAATATGCGATTACTTTTAGTTGAAGACGAACGCGCTCTTTCATACGCTCTCGTAAATATGTTTGAAAAGGAAAAGATAGAGGTCACCGCTTGCTACGACGGTAAAGAGGGCTTGGAATATGCCCTGACAGGAGTTTACGACGTCATCCTTCTTGACGTTTTGATGCCAAAAATGAACGGCTTTGACGTGCTAAAAGAGATTAGAAAGAATAAAATTAGCACACCTATACTCATGTTAACCGCACTTTCGGGCGAAAGTGACAAGGTAAAAGGCTTGGATTTGGGTGCAGACGACTATCTTGCAAAACCCTTTGGATTTGGGGAATTGATGGCTCGCGTAAGGGCGTTACTTCGTAGGGGACAGTCCACGTTGGCTATTGATAACCGTCTTTACTACGGCAATACCGAGCTGGATATTACTAACTCGCTACTACGCGCAAACGGTAAAGAGGTGCAACTTTCTCAAAAGGAATTGGGTATAGTAAAATTCTTTTTTGAAAGAAGTGATTTCGTTGGTAACAAGGAAGAAATCATTACCCGCGTGTGGGGACTGGATAACGATTTCCTATCAAATAATTTGGAAGTATATATCTCCTTTATTAGAAAAAAACTTACCTTTGTGGGCGCAAATTTCACCATTGAAGCATTAAGAGGAATAGGGTATAAACTCACTAAAAAGTAATGCATAGAATAGACATATTCAAAAGGCTACGATTATCTTTTGTGTTTACTTGCGTGACTGCCGTAAGTATACTCCTTTTCGTACTTTTTAGCGTGTTGTGGTTTATTAATTTTCGCAATAGCATTAATGAAATAAACGATGCCATGGAAAGAATGTTGGTACTAAACGAGTACAACATTTCGCTCCCTCCCGTCCTACCTGACGACGACCCCGATTCCTATGACGAAGTAAACTCTCTTTATACCAAAACAGTGCTGTTTACGGTATCCAAAGATGGCGTAGTTGATTACCAAACTTTGTATATAAGGTATCCTTATCTAATCGAAACTAAGGGTGTGGACGAGATTATAAATAGGACGATTAGCCATGCGGACAGAGGTGCAAAGTCTTTTGAATACCAGTTCCGTTTTTATCGCATATCTTCCCGCGAGTACGACAATCATACCGACTACGTATTTTACGACTTTTCTACCGAGCGCCAACTTCTTTTCCGTTCGGCGTTTTGGTATTTGATGGCGTTCGTTTTTGCGGGCGTTACAGTTGGATTACTTGCCTATCTCCTTTCCGACCACGTTCTCGACCCGGTTAAAAAGGGCCTACAAAAGGGTAAAGATTTTATCTCCAACGCCTCGCACGAACTAAAGACTCCGCTTACAATCATAAAGGCAAATTTGAGCGTTATACAAAGCGAGCCTAACGCCACCGTTAAGGAAAATGAAAAATGGCTCCAAACCATAGAGGAGCAGGTAGAACGCACAAACTCCCTCGTATTGGATATGTTGGAATTGTCACGCCTTGATAACGCGGAAATACGCTATTCCGAGTCCGTGGATTTGAGCGCCATTGTTACCTCGGTAACCCTTTCATTGGAAGCCCTTTGCTTTGAAAAGGAAATTAGCATTAATGAAGATATCGAAGATAACGCTATGGTAATAGGCTCCAAACAAAATTTGGAAAGGTTGGTCCTAATTTTACTTGATAACGCAATAAAATATACGCCGGATAATGGTAAAATATCGGTTGGTTTGCACCAAAACAAAAAGAACGTAGTTTTTTCCGTAAAAAATACGGGCGAGGGCATAAAGAAAGAGGACCTTGGCTTAGTCTTCGAGCGCTTTTATAAGGGTGACCGCGCTCGCACCCAAGAAACCAATAAAAAGAGCTTTGGCTTGGGACTGGCAATTGCTAAAACTATTTGTGACCAACATAAAGCAAAAATAGAGTGCTACTCGGAAGAAAACGAATATACGGAATTTACAGTTACCTTTAAAAAATAACGTTGAGGTGTTCATGAAAGCAGTAATTCAAAGAGTAAACGGTGCAACCCTTAGTGTAAACGGAGAATTGGTTTCCAAAATCGACAAGGGCTTATGCGTATATTTCGGCGTGGAAAAGGGGGATGAGGAATCTCTCTTGGATTACTATGCCAAAAAGATTTCTCAAATGCGCATTTTTGAAGATGAGAATGGTAAAATGAATTTGTCTTGCCTCGATTTAGGCTATGAAATATTGCTAATCTCCCAATTTACCTTGTGCGCCAACTGCTCACGTGGCAATCGTCCCGATTTCTTTTCCGCCGAGGAACCCTCCCGGGCTAGGGCTCTATACCAGCTTCTTGGCAAAAAATTGGAAGAAAAGGGGATAAAAGTTAGTTATGGAGTTTTTGGCGCAGATATGAGGATTGAACAGGTTAATTGTGGGCCTGTAACCATAATTTTGTAGACTTTGTATTTTGGCAAACTAGTTAGGAAAGCGAAAAATACACTCGGTCATTTACCATTAAGAGAGTGTTTTAAAACAAATAGATTTTCACTCACAAGGAAAGTTATTTGAATGCAGAATGCAGAACGGGAGAAAAGTGCAACAAGTTGCAGGCATTAAAGTATCTTATAAAGGGAGAAACACAAGAGTATAAACTCTCTAAAACGTGCTAGTTTAGATGAAGAATGAGCAAAAAGAAATCCCTACGACGGGAGTTTACTGACGTAAATTACCGAGTAGGGATTTTGTTTTTTGTGAAATTATTCGCTAAACTAGCGCGTTTTAACAAGAAAATTCGGTATTATTACACTTAGGACATGGAGGCATCTTGTCATATTTACCAAGAGTTACCTCGGTGCCACAATTAGTACAATTATAACTACCACTGCCGGGCTTTTCACCGGTCTTTACTACACAGTCTTTCATATTAATTCTCCTTTTTTTGGCTCCGTTTAGGGCGCCTTTTTATTTTTGTAATGTTAGTTTGTGCATGTGAGAATACTTTTATACCATTGGTTTTGAATTTTGGATTACTTTTATTTGTTAATTTTTGACTATTAAGTTATATTGACATTTTCGTGCGCGCGCTATATAATAGGACGTGGGATTGCAAGGAGTACTATGCATAAAAAAATATTAATTACGATTTCTATACTTATTTTGGCGGTTTTATTGCTTTCCGCTTGTTCAAATTCCACCACGTTTAAGGTAACTTTTGACGTCGATGGTCAAGTTTACACTACTCAAGAGGTTAAAAAAGGTGGCTGTGCTACCATGCCCGCCGTTCCCGTAAAGACGGGTTATATTTTTGATAATTGGTATATAGACAAGGACGTTTGGACTGTGCCATTCAAGGCGGATACCGTAGTCATAAACGATATTACGGTATATGCGCGTTGGATAAAGACGGTGGAGCCTATACAAAACAGCTACGTTATTACGTTTGATTCGCGTGGTGGCTCCGAGGTTACCGGCTTGCGCATTAAAGAGGGACAACTCTTTACCATGCCCAAGGACCCCACTTTACAAGACCATAATTTTGCGGGTTGGTACTTGGATACCGCTTATACTACTCCTTTTACAACCGATTATAAGATTACGAAAAACATTACCGTATATGCAAAATGGGTGGAGGTTGATAGTACTACCTATTTTGTACGTCAGGGCTCGGTCATAACCTCCATAACCGATGCCGGTAAATCCGCCGCCAGCATAGTACTACCCGAAACCATAGACGGCGTTAAGATTACGGCACTGGGCGACAACTTGTTTGATGGTAACCTTAATCTTAATAAAATAACTTTCCCTGCGAACTCTTCCTACACTACGATTGGTAAGGAAGCTTTCAAGGGTTGCAAGAACCTTAAAGAAATAAGGTTTATTAACGGTATAACCACGATAGGAGAGGGTGCATTTATGAATTGCATTTCTCTAACCAGCGTAAATTTACCTACCGAGCTAAGTACCATTTCCAAAAACGTTTTTAAGGGATGCTCCTCGTTAAAATACGCCAATTTGCAGTACGTTAAAGTGGATGCGATAGGCGAGGGCGCTTACTATGGTTGTTCCAGTTTGCTTGGACCCATCAAGATTTATTCGGACATTAAAACCATTGGCGCCGAGGCATTTAGAGGATGTTCATCGGTATCGGCTTTTGATATTGAAGAGGGCGTGGAGAGTATTGGTGACAGAGCCTTTTATAACTGCAAGGCGATAAAGAGCATCAATATACCCGATAGCGTAACTTCGTTTGGCGCCTACGTTTTTTATAACTGTGAAAGTGCTACCACCGCCTATCTTGGTAAGGGTATAACGGCTATTCCCGATTATACTTTCTATGGCGCAAAGGCGCTTGACGTTCTTACTCTTGCCGAGGGCAATCAAATTGTATCGATAGGTAAAAGTGCATTTAATGGTTGTGCGGAGTTGGAAAACTTTGATATTCCTCAAGGCGTTACCGAAATAAAAGAGAGTGCTTTTGAGGGATGCAAGGACATAACCACTTTCGTTGCGCCCCAAGGCGTAACCAAAATAGAGGCTAAAACCTTCATGAACGCCATGTTGTTAAAGACGGTCACTTTGCACGACGATATTACCTATTTGGGAAACGCCTCTTTCATGAACTGTGGAGAGCTTACCACGGTTAATGGAATGACCGGCGTTACCGAAATGGGATCGGCGGTGTTTAGTGCTTGCAAGAAATTGGATAACGTAGTTATCCCCGCTACCTTAAAAGTTGTTACGGATAGCTCTTTTTCAATATGCAATTCTCTCAAAAACGTAGTTATTTCCGATGGTATTACTACCATAGAAAAGCTGGCGTTTAGCGGATGCCTTTCTCTTGAAGAAATAACGTTACCCGTCACTCTACTCAGTTTGGGCGACTATGCTTTTAGCGGATGTATAAAACTTGATAACGTTACGTTAAATGCCAGTCTTGGCACGCTTAGTCCCTTGGCATTTGATGGTTGTACCGCCCTACAAAACCTTTCCATAGATAGTAGAAATCCCTATTTTGAGGCGGAGGGGGGCGCAATATATTCCAAGGGTAAGGAAACCTTAATATACTATTCCGATGCCCTTAGCGCAACCGAGGTTATAATTCCAAGCGGTGTTAAGAAAATTGCTAGTGGGGTATTTGCCGGTAACGAAACCATAGTTAGCGTAACTCTCCCAGATACCTTGGAGGAAATTGGTGAAAACGCCTTTAAGGAATGCCTAAATCTTACGAGTGTAAATTTCCCACTTAACTTGAAGTCCATTGGTCAATATGCCTTTGGTAGCACCAAGATAGCTAACGTAAGTCTACCGTTGGGTTTGCATACGTTGGATTCTTATGCCTTTAACGCAACTCCGGTCAAGAAAGTAAATTTGCCGATAACGTTAATATCGGTGGGTAAAAACTTGTTTGACGGAGCCTCTCCCGATATTACCGTGGAGGGTGACAAGGAAGACCTTTCCGGTTGGTCGAGCAATTGGAAGAGTGGCGTTATTAAGGGAACGATAAACTACGGCGAAGGTAGAGTAAATAGCGCAAATGGACAATACCAATATTTCGCGCGCAACGATAGGGCGGTACTTACCGCCTACTATGGCGAGGATACCGAGGTCGTCGTTCCAAGTAGTATAGATGGCATTACGGTATACGGCCTATACAAAACCTTTAGGGGTAACACAACTATAACCGCGCTTACCATACCAAACTCGGTACAAGTTATTAGCGAAATGAGCCTTAAAGGTATGACCTCGCTTACAAGCGTAACCCTACCTTTTGCGGGAGCATATCGCGGTAGCGAAAGTGCGGGCGGTTTGTTTGGATACGTCTTTGACTACTCCGAAGACAGCGTTTCCGGTTGGAAAGAACAATACGCTCAGGGCGGAAGCAGAGATAAGTATTACGTGGAAATCCCCTCATCCTTAACAAGCGTAACGCTAACCGATTGTGAGGTAATAGCATACGGTGCGTTTAGTAATATGCATAACCTTGCCGAGATAACACTTCCCTCCAACCTTAAAACCATAAAGGGAAGAGCCTTCTATTTGGCATCTTTAACCACCGTTAACATACCCCTTAGCGTAATCGTAATTGAAAGTGAAGCCTTTACCTACAATTACAAAAAATATCAAGCCGGCGACGGCACCAATCCTCCCACCGTCTATTTTAATATAGAAGCTACGTCTCGTCCTGATGGATGGGAAGAGGGGTGCTTTGATGTAGGAAGTATATTAAACTATGGAATAGTTTAATAAATGCAGAATGCAGAATGCAAAATTCAGAATGGGCTTCGCTATACTGCGTTGCGCTCATAAGGTTATTTACAATAACGATACTAGTTTGCAAACGGAAAAAATGAAAAATGAGCAAAGATAATATAATAGTTGAAAAGAGTTTTGAGTTCGCTATAAGAATTGTAAAATTATACAAGCATCTTACAATAAATAAAAAAGAGTACGTACTTTCAAAACAATTATTGTCTAGTGGAACAAGCATAGGTGCCAACGTAGCAGAAGGTGTAAAAGCACAAAGTAAAGCAGACTTTAATTCCAAATTAAATATAGCACTCAAAGAAGCAAATGAAACAGAGTACTGGTTGAGATTACTATTTGCTACTGAATATTTAACGGAAGAGCAATTTGAAAGTATTGAAAAAGACGTTAATGAGATAATATGCATTCTTGTAGCAATAGTTAAAAAGACCAACTCGCAATAACAAAGGAGTGAAACGCAAAGAGGACATTCTGAATTCTGCATTCACAAAAGGTATCCTTGCGAGCGAAGCGTAGCGTAGTGAGGACATTCTGCATTCTGAATTCTGCATTCAAAGAAAGGTATCATTCTGAATTCTGAATTCTGCATTCATATCACTTTTCCTCTTGCGCTTGTGCGCAAGGCGTAGTATAATAATCAATAGGGTTATCCCGTAGATTAAAATAAACTCTAAAGAAGGAGATTCTAATTATGAAAATGGTTTATGACGTAGATGCCAGACCACCACTCGGAAAACTCGTTGTTTTCTCGCTCCAACAGTTGCTAGCTATCATCACTGCAACTATCGTAGTTCCCGTTATCGTTAACGGTGCTACCGGACTCCAAGTACTCGACTCCGCCGCCGCACTTGTTGGCGCAGGCTTCGGTACCATTACCTACCTCTTGTTCACCAAGTTCAAGAGCCCCGTTTTCCTCGGCAGTTCTTTCGCTTTTATCAGCCCCTTGATTGGCGCAAGTGCTTTTGGTTACTTCGGCGTTCTTATCGGTGCCGCCCTTGCAGGTTCTGTTTACGTTCTTATCGCTATCGCTATCAAGTTTGCAGGCTCCAAGTGGGTTAACAAACTTATGCCTCCCGTTGTTATTGGACCTACCGTTGCTCTTATCGGTCTATCCCTCGCAGGTAACGCTATGGGCGATATCACCAAGGCTAGTGGCGCAGGTATGGATTATAACCTTGTAGCTCTCCTTTGCGGTCTTGCAACCTTCTTTACCATCGTTTTCTGCTCCATCAAGGGCAACAAAACTATGAAACTTATTCCCTTCCTTATCGGTATCGGTGTAGGCTACGTTCTAGCTTCCTTGTTCTCAATCATCGGTTATGCTGCTAAGGTTGAATATCTACAAATCGTTAACTATGGCGCTCTTATCGATAACTTTACCAATATTAGCGTTCAATCATTCCTCGATTATCCCAAGTTCACCTTCCTTGCAACCTCCGGTAACGGTATCCAACCCCTCACCGGCACCGCTGTTGCTAATATCGCTCTCCTTTACATTCCCGTTGCTTTCGTTGTATTTGCAGAGCATATCGCTGACCACAAGAACATTTCTTCTATCATCGAAAAAGACCTCCTCGCTGAACCCGGTCTTCACAGAACCCTCCTCGGCGACGGCGTTGGCTCCATCGTTGGCGCTATCTTTGGCGGTATCCCCAACACCACTTATGGCGAATCCGTAGGTTGCGTTGCTATCACCAAGAACGCAAGCGTTCTCTCTATCCTCGGTGCTGCAATCTTTGCTATCGTTCTCGCTTTCATCAGCCCCGTTATCGCTCTTATCAACACCATCCCCAGTTGTGTTATGGGTGGCGTTTGCCTAGCTCTTTATGGCTTTATCGCTGTTAGTGGTCTAAATATGCTACGCGGTATCGACCTTGGCGAAAGCAAAAACTTGTTCGTTGTTTGCTCCATCCTCATTTCCGGTATCGGCGGTCTATCCCTCAAGTTCGGTACCAATGCAGATGGTAGTGCTATAATCACCATTTCTTCTATCGCTACAGCTCTTATCCTTGGTATTTGCGTTAACGCTATCTTCAATAAGCAATCCGCTAAGGACAGCGCTCCCGCTGCTTATGCCGAAGTTTCCAAGTCCGTTAGTGAGGATAAAGCCGAAGCCACCGAAGAAGTAGCTGATGAAGCAACCGCAGAAGTTGTTTTAGACGAAGTTAACGAATAATTATTCCAAAAATAAACCCTTAGTACCCCTACCTCGGTAGGGGTACTACTAATGGAGAAAAATTATGAAAAATTACGAAAACGTTACTATTTTTAATCATCCCCTTATTCAACACAAAATAGCTATTTTGCGTAATAAGGATACCGGCATGAAAGATTTTAGGGACCTCATAGAGGAAATTACTGCCCTAATGACCTTTGAGTGTCTAAAAGACGTTCCCACTCGTCAAATCATGGTAACCACCCCCCTGGAACGTACCGAGCAAACCATCGTTATTGAAAATAGCGTTGCAGTAATACCCGTTCTCCGCGCAGGCCTAGGAATGGTAAACGGCGTTCACATGCTTTTCCCCACCGCACGCGTAGGTCATATTGGTATGTATCGTGACGAGGAAACCCTCGAACCCAAAGAATACTACTGCAAGCTCCCCGATGGCATAGAAGATAAAATCGCCATCATTCTTGACCCCATGCTCGCAACCGGTGGTAGTGCAGTTGCCGCAATCAATCTTTTGAAAGAAAAGGGATGCACCGATATTCGTCTCATGAACATAATCGCAGCTCCCGTTGGCGTCGAAACCGTTGCAGAATCTCATCCCGACGTAAAAGTTTTCGTAGCATGCCTAGATAGACAGCTTAACGAGAATGGATACATCTTACCGGGGTTGGGGGATGCGGGGGACCGTTTATTCGGCACCAAGTAGTCTTTGCTTTTTAGCGACCTAGTTAGGAAAACGAAAAATACACTTGGTCATTTACCATTAGTAAACTCCCTTCGTGGATTTTTCGCTTTCCGTCCTATCTCATCTAAAAATCAAAGACTACCGTAATCTAACAAAAGGACGAGCTAGAATAAGCTGAATAATAGGGATTTAGCGACCTAGTTAGGAAAACGAAAAATTACCTCTTGTGTAAACTCCCGTCGGTTTGGACTTTGTATTTTGGCGAATTGCATTGTGAAAAAAAGTTCCTCTTCGGGTCATGTACGCCTAGTACACTCCCCTCGAGTAATTTCCCTTCACTTCGCACTTCATCCAAAAACCAAAGTTTATCAGAGGCTTTACACAAGTAAAAATAAGAAAAAAAACTAAAATTATTCCTTGTGAGCGAAGTGAAACGTAGTGAAGCCGTTCCGCGTTCCGCGCTCCGCATTCCGCACTTAAATAAATCCTTGTGAGTGTAGCGTTAGCGAAATGAAGTCATTCTGCATTCTGCGTTCTGCATTCTGCATTCAAACAAGGTCGTTCTGCATTCAAACAACGGCGTTCAACATTCAATACAATAGCTATTATGAAAATTAATAAAAAAACGATTCTTAAAGAAGTTTGGTTTTACTTTGCGCTTGCTATATTTGCGTTTTTGCGCGCCATTGCTATATACGTCTTTATAGTTCCAAATGCTTTCGCTCCGGGCGGAGTAGGGGGTATCGCTTCCATACTCTATAACTTTGTTGCAACCTATGACCTAGAGCTTGCCGACAAATGGTTCGACCCCGGCGTTTGGCTATTTATCATGAACGTGCCTCTCGTTATTGCGGCTCTTTTCAAACTGGAAAAACGATATGCTGTTACCACTTGCGTATGCGTTGCAATGTACTCCGGTTTCACTTGGCTATTTAGCCTTGTGGATTTCCCCACCTTCCAAGGCGCAGGACTGGATAGCGGTGTTACTATGCTCGCTGCTATTGCCGGCGGTGTTATAGGCGGTGTATCTTTTGGTGGTATGCTCCTACTTAATACGGGCGCCGGCGGTACCGAAATAATTGCTAAAATTACCTACGAGGCAAAGCCCGACGTTAATATACAATGGCAGTTGTTCGCTTGCGATAGCTTTGTCGTACTCCTTTCCGGCGTACTGGGTTTCGTCCAAGCCAAAAACGGCACTCCCAGTGAAATCTTCGTTGCCGTTGCCACTCCCGTATTGTATTCCTTTATAACCTTGTTCCTAACCTCACAAGTGGCGGAAATTGTCACTAACGGCGTACAATCAAGCGTCGTCTTCCACATTATTACCGATAAAAAGGAAGAGGTTAGCGAGGCTATCGCCAACGGCATACGTCGTGGAGGCTCCGTTGTTAAGACCGAGGGCATATATACCAAGCAAGAACATAACATGATAATATGCGTAGTTCGCAAAAAACAAACTACGGCACTCAAAAAATTGCTAAAAGAAATAGACCCCAAAGCCTTCGTATATATTACTAAGGTAAAGGAAATAAACGGATTGTTCCGTTTCCAAAATCCCGCCAATATAGAAACCGCTACCAAACAAGTAGCCCCCGCCTCCAACCAAGAGGAAGACTTAGGAGATAAATAATGTTACTAAAATTCATAGGTTACGTAGTAGAAAGCTCCGACTTTAAGAGAAAGGAAATTCCCAAAGGTACCACCAATTTGGTGGTTAATCCCAATATCCAAATGGATATTAAAAAGGATGCCAAAAACCTCTTCCTAACCATTACCGTAAGCGTAATTGGTAGCGAGGAAAAACCCACCCCCTTTGATTTGACCGTAAGAATAAGAGGCTCCTTTGAAGTCCTCCAAGATAGCTTGGATATTAATAGAATGCGCATTGATAGCAGTAGGGTACTTTTCCCATACGTGCGTGCCTACGTTAAGTCGGATCGTAGCCAT
>JAZSLG010000086.1:0-10142 GCA_045535235.1 Candidatus Stercoripulliclostridium sp. | reverse complement strand
CCAACGCTCACTATGTGAGCAACCCCTTTCTTTTCCTTGACTTTGTCTGCCTTTAAGAGTATGCTATAATTACGGAGATATGGGGCTTGCCCCACGTTGTACGTATATTTTTTGGAGAACAAAATATGGATTATTTAATTGAAGGCTTAAACGTGCTTACTCCCGGACAAGCAGTCATGTGGTGCATAGGCGGTTTGCTTATCTTCCTCGCAATTAAGAAAGATATGGAACCCGCGCTACTACTCCCCATGGGCTTTGGCGCAATTCTTGTCAACCTACCCCTCTCACCCGTTATTGGTGAAAGCGGTATTATCAAATCCCTCTTTGAAGTTGGTATAGCGGCAAGCGAAGCAATGCCCCTACTACTCTTCATCGGCATAGGCGCCATGATAGACTTTGGACCACTTCTTTCCAACCCCAAACTATTCATTTTGGGCGGTGCGGCTCAACTTGGTATTTTCGTTACAATAATCCTTGCAGCCATGATAGGCTTCCCCATTGAGGACGCCGCTTCCATTGGTATAATTGGCGCCGCAGACGGCCCCACCGCAATCATGGTTTCCCAAGTTTTGAAATCAAATTACACTTCGGCAATCATCGTCGTAGCCTACTCATACATGGCCCTTGTTCCTATTGTTCAACCTGCAGTCGTTAAACTTTGCACGACTAAAAAAGAGCGTAGAATCAAAATGAATTATACCTCCACTCAAGTAACAAAGCTTACTCGTATAATGTTCCCCATTATAGTAACGCTCATCTCCGGACTTATCGCTCCCGAATCCCTCTCCCTCGTTGGAATGTTGATGTTCGGTAACCTAATCCGTGAGTGTGGGGTACTACAATCACTATCCGAAACCGCGCAAACCACTTTCTCCAATATCATCACTTTGCTTCTTGGAATCACCATTGCCTTCCAAATGCAAGCGGAAAGCTTCCTACGTATAGAGACCCTTATTATTATGGCTCTCGGCTTGTTCGCCTTCGTATTTGATACCATCGGCGGTGTATTCTGTGCAAAGTTTATGAACTTGTTTACCAAGAATAAAATTAATCCTATTATTGGTGCCGCAGGCATTTCCGCCTTCCCCATGGCTGCCCGCGTTGCCGAAAAGCTTGGCATACAAGAAGACCCCAGCAACCACCTTCTAATGCACGCCGTAGGCGTTAACGTTTCCGGTCAAATCGCCTCCGCTATCGTGGGCGGTCTTATAATCGGTTTGGTACTGTAGGAGGATACGATTATGATAAATATGCTACTCGCTTTTGAAAACCTAACCCCCATGAACGGTGAAGTACTTAAAACTTCCCTTAATATTCTTTGGCAAGGTTTGCTTGCAATCTTTATCGTTATAGGTCTAATTATTATAGCGGTTTCCGTAACTACCGACCTTATCGCAAAAGCAAAGGCCTACAAGGAAAAACACGGAGAATTTTCAATCAAAAAGTTCTTCAAGAAAAAATAACTTTATTTCGTCCTTAACGGCAACCGCTTGGTTGCCGTTTTTTATTACCCATTTACCCTCTTATACTCCAAATATCGTCGCCTTTGCTTTCCTAATTAAAATCTAGATTTTAATCCTACTAAAAATCGTCGCAATTAGTATTGACTTTAACACTCTTTTGATGTATGATATAATCACGGGAATATGGGAGTATCGCTACTCCTTACCGTTAATTTTTTGGAGGTTATAATGAAGAAAGTACAATTCACCGAAACCGTTTTGCGTGACGCTAACCAATCTCTTATCGCAACTCGCTTGCCCTACAAAAAGTTCGAAGACGTTCTTTCCGTAATGGACAAAGCCGGTTACTACTCAGTAGAGTGTTGGGGCGGTGCAACTTTTGATAGTTGCTTGCGCTATCTTTCCGAAGACCCATGGGAAAGACTACGTAACATCAAGGCAAAAATGCCCAACACCAAGCTCCAAATGCTCCTACGTGGCCAAAACTTACTCGGCTACAAGCATTACCCCGATGACGTAGTAAGAAACTTCGTTGCAAAAAGCGTTCAAAACGGCATTGATATTCTTAGAATATTCGACGCACTCAACGACCTACGCAATCTGGAAGTTGCCGTTGACGAAACCCTAAAGAACGGCGCACATCCTTCTATTGCAATAAGCTATACCACCTCCCCCGTCCATACCCTAAAGAAGTTTGCCGAACTCAGTAAGGATATGGAAAAAATGGGAGCAAAGTCCATTTGCATTAAGGATATGGCAGGCGTTATGAGCCCCCAAGAGGCAAGCGACCTCGTTAAAGCTATTAAAGATAGCGTTAACCTACCCGTCGTTCTCCACACCCACTGCACCACCGGTCTTGCATTCATGACTTGCTTGAAGGCTGTTGAAGCCGGCGCAGACGTTATCGACACCGCAACCTCTTGCTTTAGCGGAGGCACTTCCCAACCCGCAACCGAGACTATACAATACGCTCTTGCACAAATGGGCTACGACACCGGTCTTGATAGTGAAGTCCTTAACCAAGTTAACGATTTCTTCAAGCCCATTCGTAACGAATATATCGAGTCCGGGCTACTAGACCCCAAGGTTATGGCTACCGATACCCAAGCTTTGAATTATAAAATCCCCGGCGGTATGCTCTCCAACCTTATTAGCCAATTAAAGGCACAAAACGCAATAGATAAACTCCCCGAAGTTCTTCTTGAAACTCCCAGAGTACGTGCCGACCTAGGTTATCCCCCTCTAGTAACTCCCATGAGCCAAATGGTTGGCGTTCAAGCCGCTACCAACGTTCTTCTTGGCGAACGCTACAAGACCATCGGTAAAGAAGTAAAGGCTTACTGTCGTGGTGAGTACGGCAAAGCTCCCGGTGAAATCAACCAAGACTTAATGAAAAAAGCTCTCGGCGATGAAACTCCCATCACCTGCCGTTTTGCAGATACTCTCGAACCCCAATTCGACAAAGTAAAGGAAGAATTAAAAGACGTTGCACGTAGCGACGAGGACGTTCTTTCTTACATTGCTTTCCCTGCTCAAGCTGAAAAATTCTTTGAAGCTCGCAGAGAAAAAGAAGAAAAGACCGTTAAGTATACCATCGAGGAAATCAAGGAGGATAACGAATAATGCTAGCCACTATTGAAAATGTTACCATTGGCGAATCCTTCGCTCTCGCAGGCGTATCCATGAGTATCATAATGGCAGTTCTTGCAGCAATCATGGTCCTCATATATCTCATGAGTGGCGCTTTCAAACTAATCGACAAGCATAACCCTGCTTTGAAAGCAAAAATCGACGCTTTCTTTAGTAAGAAGAAGACCGCTGAAGTTCAAAATGAAGTCGCTGATAAAGTAGAAGATAAGGACGCTGTCACCGCACGTGGCAGTTGTGGCAATATCGTTCTCAAAAACGTTACCGACAGGGAAGCCGCTATGATTATGGCTATAGTTGCAGATAAAATGCAAACTCCCCTTAACGAACTACGCTTTAAGTCCATCAAAAAGATTGACTAATAACTACCCCAAGGAGATTTAATCATGAAATATAAAGTAACCCTAAACGATAAAGTATACGAAGTTGAAGTTGAAAAAGGCGAAGCTATCCTCGTTGACGAATACGAAAGAATGGCTCCTGTTGCTCCCACTGTAGCATCCGCACCCGTTGCTCCCGCTGTAGCACCCGCCCCTGCACAAAACGTTAACGCAAGCGCAAGCGCCGTTAAAGCTCCCCTTCCCGGCGTAGTAGTTGCAGTTAAAGCCCAAGTTGGCCAAGCTGTTAAAGCCGGTGAAGCAGTAGTTATTATTGAGGCAATGAAGATGGAAAACGAAATAGTTGCTCCCGTAGCAGGTACCGTTAAAGCTATCTACGTTCAAAAGGGTACTAGCGTTCAAACAGACGCTCCCCTATTTGAACTTGCATAATTGCATACAAATAGGAAAAAAATATGGATATTGGACAAATTTTTGTAAAACTTGCCCAAGAATCGGGTTTTGCGCAACTAGGTATTCAATGGGAAAACGCCGTTATGATTATCCTAGCTTGCTTCTTCCTATATCTTGGCATAAAAAAGAAGTTCGAGCCTTTGCTTTTAGTAGGTATCGCCTTTGGTATTCTTCTTACCAACTTGCCCCAAGCAAAAGATGCCAACCTACTATTCCACCCCGACTATTGGACGGGTAAAGCGGCAGTTGATAACGGCGTAGACTATCTTTACGTTCTTCAACACGGCGGTCTACTCGACATTTTGTATATTGGTGTTAAAACGGGCGTTTACCCCTGCTTGATATTCATTGGCGTCGGCGCAATGACCGACTTTGGTCCTATGATTGCAAACCCCAAGAGTCTACTTCTTGGCGCAGCAGCTCAGTTTGGTATCTTTACTGCATTCATACTTGCGATCGTATTTGGCTTTAACCCCTCTCAAGCAGCATCTATCGGCATCATCGGCGGAGCAGACGGCCCTACCGCAATTTGGCTAACTAAATCTCTTGCTCCCGAATTACTCGCAGCTATCGCTATTGCGGCATATAGCTATATGGCACTCATTCCCATCATCCAACCCCCGATTATGCGTCTCATTACCACCAAAAAGGAACGTGAAATCAAAATGGAACAACTCCGCGAAGTTACCAAGCGCGAAAAAATCGTTTTCCCCATTATGGTTACGATTTTCTGCTGTTTGCTACTCCCCAGCGTTGCTCCCCTACTAGGTTGCTTGATGTTCGGTAACTTGCTAAAAGAATGTGGCGTAACCGAAAGACTTTCCGATACTGCTCAAAACGCTCTTATGAATATAGTTACGTTGTTCCTCGGCATCTCCGTTGGCGCAACTGCTCAAGGAGCATCATTCCTATCCCTTGATACCATTAAGATTGTTCTTCTCGGTCTACTTGCATTCTCACTTTCCACCACAGGCGGACTACTCTTTGGTAAACTCATGTGTTGGATTACCAAAGGTAAAATCAACCCCCTCATTGGTGCGGCAGGCGTATCGGCAGTTCCTATGGCAGCCCGTGTTGCTCACGCGGAAGGCCTAAAGGCAAACCCCTCCAACTACCTACTAATGCACGCTATGGGCCCCAACGTCGCAGGCGTTATCGGTTCAGCAGTTGCAGCAGGTATCTTAATGGCTGTATTCGGCTAAAAATTATACTTTCTTCCAAAAATTAAATGCACTCCAAACGGAGTGCATTTTTTATGCTTTTTAATTGGTAAATTACTCGGCAACAACTTCTTCGGTATATCTTTCAATTAGCATTTTGCGAATTTGGGGAGTGATGCCAAACTCTTTTTCAAAGTATGTTTCGTAGTTTCCATAAGCCTCGATAATCTTGTTAAGCGAGGTATCTAGCAACTCCTTATAAACCATAAAGAATGCGTGGAAATGGCTAAATACGTACTTGTGCGCAAACTTAGGAATAAGTCTGCCAATTACCCATTCGTTAAAATGTTGAGCTTCCGTGGAGCGCATATATTCTTCAAGAACGGTATCGTAATCGGCACCTAACACCAAAAGAATAAGAGTCGCTGCAATACCGGCCCTATCTTTACCCGCGGAACAATGCATAAGTAGTGGCACCTCTTCCTCTATTAAAGAGTTCATAAGAGCTTTATAAGCCTTGTTATTAAGAGGCAAATGTTCGTAGGTAGGCGCAACGTCCTCCCAAGTGACCTCTCTAAAAACCATGCCGAGCATTCCGCCACCCTTAAGTTTGAACAGTTTATCGTTCTTATAGGAAGCAGGTATGTTGCGATGCTCTGCACCAATGTATTCGTAGGGCTTATCTCCGTGCGTTTCATGACCTTCACGGAGGTCGTATGCGACCTTAATACCAAGTTTTTTGTATTCGTCTAGTTCTTCATTGGTTGCAAAATCTATCGTAGCACTACGATAAAATAAACCTTTTTTTACTACGCGGTTGTTACCAACGGGTAACCCACCCAATTCTCTCAAATTTGCTATCATAATAATTGTATAATACCATACAAATAAAGGCTTGACAAATAAAAAAGGGTGAGAATAAGCATTCTCTTTTGCATTTTGGCGAATTGCATAGGAAAAACGAAAACTATTAGAGGTTTAACACTAGAAAAAGTAAGAAAAAATTAAACTTTATCCTTGTGAGCGCAACGCCGTGGAGTGAGGTCATTCCGCTTACGCTTCACTCACAAGGAAAAGTTTGAATTTGTTCTCACCATTGACTAGCCTCTTAAAAACGCGTTAGTTTAGATGAAGAACGAGCAAAAAGAAATCCCTCCGACGGGAGTTTACTTGGCGTAAATGACCGAGGAGGGATTTTGTCTTTTGTGAAAATTATTCGCGAATAAAACGCGCTAGTTGGGATGCTAGCCAAGGCAAAAGTAAAACCCCGAAGGGTTGCTGTAGTAGCCCTACTGCGCCCTGACGGGGTTTTGGTTTTAACGTGGGATAGCGCCCAAATAGCGCGTTTTTACTCGAAGTAGATGGGAGAACACAAAGCACTACAATACCCACCCTCCGGGTGTGGTTTGAAGGCTTGCGCAGGCACCATAAAGAGCAAAGCCATGTTGAGAACAAACTTCATGATTGGATCATAATGATGCTTGGTTTCGGCTCTCACAAAGCCCTTTTCGGGAACACTAATCTCAAATTCATAGTCACCGGTACGCTTGCACTTCTTTTCTAGAAGGATGCCGGATGAACTCTTAACGAAAAGGGTATGACCGCGCTTAAAGTTCTTTACTTTTACTTTTACGGTTGCGCCTTCAGCGTAGGTTACGGTGTCTCCGCAAATGGCGTCACCGCTAGTCATGGTAATAACCGTACCGCGCTTAGGATACTCGGAAATGGTAACGTTGCCCTTTCTAATACCTTCCAAAATATCCTTTGGAGAATTTGATTTTGCGTAAACGAAAGTGGCGGGGTTGCCTAAGAAATTGGTTACGACCATATCGTAGTGATAATCCGAGCCACCAACTATTTTTATTTTTTTACCTTGCATTAGTAACGAGTGCCACCAGTCGATACATTCTTGGTTATCGGGACGCATTGGTCCATTCCAAACCTCGATTCTATCCCAAAACTCTTCACCCTCCAACGGCCAATGCCATCCGCACTTTTTGCATCTGGGGTGGTTTACGGAAACGATAGCACCGTTTTTTTCGCATTCCTCTTTCATTCTTAACCAATCGCTAAAATTATTGGTTGCATATCCCTCGGTATAAGGCACTTTTACGCCCCATACGTTAGCGTGCGCTATTGGATAGGTCATCTCCACGCCGTTAATCATGGTAACCTTGTCGCTCATTGGAAGCTCACCCATAACCGTGCGATTGTGGTCGGTCATAATTAGATAGTCCAGTCCGTTTCTCTCCGCGCGCTTTACCAACCAATTATAGCTCATGTGTCCGTCAGACAAGTGGGAGTGACAGTGCGTGTCGCCCACGTACCAACCCTCTTTTTTATCAATTAACTCAACGTGCAAATTAATGGTGTATTCGTTAGATATAAATCTATTGGCACAAACGACGATTGTCCACGTGCCGGGTACAATTTCACGTCTATCATATCCAAGGGTAGAATACGCACCGGAAACCACTATCTTTTCGCCCTTTCTTCCCCTAGTTCCAACGTCCATGCCATCGGGGTCTTTTAGGCATATGCCCACTTCGTTTACCCACATTTCGCCCTTGACTCTTTCGGGGTAAAAGTCGTAATAAAACTCTATCCTACCCACCTCTTCAGTGACGTCGATAGGAAAAAAGTGGTACATAATGTTGTCTTCTTTTTTTGCGTTAATGGTAAAATCTAATTTTTTCATAGCACTCCTACCCAATTATTGTAACACGAAAGGCGCCCTATTTCAATAGGCTATTCTACGCCGTTTTTAAGATGCCCCGAAGTGGTATTTTTTACCCTTTCCCTATATTCTTTGGGGTTTGAATTTAGTCGAATAATCGCCTCTTTACCCTTGTGCAATACAAGGTTATATATGGACAAATTACTATCGTCGTAAATTAATTCCATGGGATTATATATTTCAAAATAGCATTTGGAAAGTT
Source organism: Candidatus Stercoripulliclostridium sp. (assembly GCA_045535235.1). Taxonomy (GTDB): domain Bacteria; phylum Bacillota; class Clostridia; order Christensenellales; family DTU072; genus Stercoripulliclostridium_A. The sequence continues at coordinate 2,142 of JAZSLG010000086.1, read as the reverse complement.
TAATCCTACGCAAAGTAAACTTTCTACCCGCGTAATCGGTAAGAGTATTTAAGGTTGGCATCTTACATTTTGCGCAATTCTTACCATAGGGACAGTATCCCAATTCCATAACCTTAACGTCTCCGCGCGTTTGCACGAAAGCACTTTCACCATAACCAGTTTGCTTGATTTCTTTTTGAGTTAACTCCTTACTGATAGCAACGTGTTCCGCTTTCTCAAACGCATATCCCAAAGACAAGGCGTTAAATAGATTAAAATCGGTGCCAACGAATATCTTTTTACCCCATTCCTTTGCAAGCTCGAACAAATGAGGGTTCTCCCCGTAAATGCCGTCAAAGCCTTGTACTCTCGTACTAATAATCTCCTTGTCGCTAGAATTTAGCAAACTGGGAATATATAAGTAACGTTCCTTAGCGCATGTGGTCTGCTCAAAAAACTTTTGGAAATATCTTTCGTCGTTATAATCACTCGGACTAAAAACAGCAATATCATATCCTATCAAGTTTTCAAAATTTTCACTTATTAAAGCAATAGTTTTGGTCTTGAAAGGTACTGTTTTTTGCTCGTAGGACAAAGTCTTCTCCTCCGGTCTAATAAAAGCCGAAAGATTATCAAACGCCAATGCGTAGGCATTTCTTCTTAAAGCATTAAGAACACTTCTTGCCCCAAAAGGCGCTCCGTCAATCTTGATTTCGTAATTTTCTATCCCAAAAGGATATGCGTCCACTTTATCAAAAATATCTCTTACTTGCTCCTCGTTAAGTGGTTTTCCCGTGGCTAAAGGTAAAGCTTCCTCACTCTCTACTTTTGCAACCTGCAACCCATCGGCGTAGACTTCAACGCGGGCCTTTTCGTTTTCCTTTGCGTAAAACTTTACGTCGATAATTCTTAACGAAACAACGTTTAACAGCTCCTTGTTTAATCTAACGTCGGTAGTAATATATACCTCGTCGCCAACGGCAACCTTTCCGATATAGTTTAACGGTACACCGTCCTTTGCTTTTTCTCCGTTACTTTCCGCGTTTCCAACTTCTTTACCGTTACGCAAAATTTTGAACGCGTCTCCTTTGACCGGATTTAGACTCCCACTTACGAAGATTTTGGAGCCTAAAACCTTTTTTATCACTCCAACCTTTTCTCCAACGTGCCCTTGCACTAGGGTTGATAAAAACTTTTTGTCTTGCCCGAAAGCAAGTCCTTTAGTATAATCTCCACGATTATAAGTGCGCTTTAGTGCGGAAAGTTCTTCCCCTACTTTTTCATGGGGATATAGTAAGCTTCTATAATAATTCAACGAGGCGCTAACGTACTCCGCGCGTCTCATTCTACCTTCAATTTTAAGGGAGTGAACACCTGCCTTTTCCAGTTCAAGAACGCTTTCTCCAAGGCACAAGTCGGCAGTACATATTGCATAGTTTTCCTCTTTGTCACCAAGCTTATAGGTACGTCTACAGGGTTGCTTGCATAGTCCACGGTTACCGCTGTTTCCACCACCAAAGCTACTCATATAACAGTGTCCGGAAAAAGAGGTACAAAGTGCGCCTTGCACAAATACCTCGGTGTCCATAAAGGAAGCAATCTTCTTTATCTCGCGAAGCGGTGTTTCTCTAGCGAGTATAACACGCCTAAAGCCGTTATCCTTTGCGACTATGGCTCCCTCAACATTATTAACCCCACCTTGTGTACTAAAATGAAGTTCCAAATCGGGCAATCTTTCACTAATAAATTTGCCTAAAAATAAATCCTGCAAAATAATAGCGTCAACGCCTAACTCACGCACCTTCAAAACTGCGTTAAAAAAGCCCTCCAGCTCACTATCCTTAACCAAAGTGTTTAGAGCAACGTAAACTTTTACTCCCATTACGTGGGCGAATTTGGTTGCCTTTTCCAAATCCTCATAGGAAAAATTGTCTGCACTCTTGCGTGCTGAAAAATCTTTTAGCCCAAGATATACAGCGTTAGCCCCCGCGCCCACGGCAACGTAAAAAGTGGCAAGATTTCCGCAAGGTGCAAGTAGTTCCACTATCTCTTTCTCCTTAGAATGTCGCCCTTGTTTAGTACGACGTCCACTTTTATTTTTACCTTTTGTTGTACTATTTTAGCGTCATCGATTAGGTTGCCCCTATCGTCGTACATTTCGCC
>JAZSLG010000081.1:0-13691 GCA_045535235.1 Candidatus Stercoripulliclostridium sp. | reverse complement strand
TAGAGCTAAACTTCCATCATTATGGTAATCGCAAAGATGAACGTTAACTAAATCTTTACCCATAACGTTAATATAATCGTCAATTGGAATTTTCGATTGCATAGCTTGTTTTATATCAAGAGTAGCCTTAATGTCAACCGTTTCCTTCAACTTTTCAAAAAATTCGGGATTACTAAAGAAAGTCCAATGAACGTTCTCGTATGCAATTTGGCATTTATCGCCATACTCACGCATAATTTGATTTAATTCATTAAGCCTTTTTCCCATCCATTCATAATTAATTATATATGGTGTTCTTTTTAATCTTGGCGGACCGTGAAATGTATAATAATTAGCATTTAACCTTGCACCGGCTTCCGCAGCTTGACGGAAAAAAAACTCACTATCTTCCCTAGTACGGGGGGAAGCGTTAAATAGCTCCCCCTCGAACTGTAAATTTAAGGTATGTATGCTATGTACGTCAATATTCCCTTTACGTTCAAGTAGCATATCAATAAACTCCTTCCGGTATTCCCGGAAGGTAGTTAAAAAAATCTCACATACCTCAACGCCCATGGCGTTAAGTATATTTAGTGCATCCTCCGTTTCTGCTTTAAGAAAGAAGGATGCAGTTGAAATACCTACTTTCATATAAGATTAATATTCAGGGGTTAATAGACCGTAGTCACCATCGTGACGCTTGTAAACAACGGATACCTTGTTGTTTTCAGCATTAACGAAGACGTAAAAGTCATGGTCTAGGAGTTCAAGTTCAGCAATAGCTTCGTCTACCGTTACGATAGAAATATCAAAGTTTTTAACTTTAACAACTTTGCCGGTTTTTTCTTTGGCAGGTTCAATTTCCTCGTCAAGTTTTAGAGGAAGAGCCTTCTTGGGTTGTTTGGAAAGCATTCTATCACGATATTTAGCGATTTGTCTTTCCAATTTTGGAACGACAAGGTCAATATTATCGTACATGTTGTCGCTGGTAACCTCCGACCTTACTAGAGCGCCACCAACGTTGATGGTAATTTCCATCGTGTACTTATCCTTACCAACGGTGGAGAGTTTGATTTTTGCCGTTCCCTCTTCTGAGAAATACTTATCAAATTTGGATAGTTTCTTCTCGATTATGGAAACGAGACGGTTGCCTTCATTGTAGCCTTTTGAAATTAGTTCGATACGCATAGAAGTACCTCCTTTGGTTAGTTTATATTAAATACGATTTCACCGTCCTGCACGTCTACGGTTACGTCGGATTCATTGGTAATACGACCGCTAATTATTTCTTCGCTAAGCTTATCTTCAAAAATCTTTTGAACTGCACGTTTTAGCGGTCTTGCACCGTACTCTAAATCGGTTCCTTTCTCAAGCAAATATTCTAGTACGGAATTAGTATAATTGAGTTTGATACCCTTGTCGTTTAATATCTTTACTACGTTTCCAATCATAATACCCGCAATCTTTTCTAAAGAGGGTTTATCAAGTTTGCGGAATATTATTATATCGTCAATACGATTAATAAACTCGGGATTCATAGCTTCTTTTAGTGCGGAAAGTTGTTTCTCTTTCATAGTTTCGTAATCATTTGAAATTTCTATCGCTTGACCGAAACCTACGCGCTTCATTTTTGCAATATCCCTTGCGCCTATATTTGAAGTCATAATGATAACGGTATTTTTAAATGATACCACCCTACCGTGACTATCTGTAAGCCTTCCTTCGTCTAGGATTTGTAGCAACAAGTTAAATACGTCGGGGTGAGCCTTTTCAATTTCGTCAAATAGAACAACGGAATAAGGTTTTCTCCTTACTTTTTCCGTTAGTTGACCACCCTCGTCATATCCTACGTAACCGGGAGCTGAGCCAATTAGACGGGAAACGTTAATTTTTTCCATATACTCACTCATATCAATACGAATAAGCATATTTTCATCACCAAACATACTTTCTGCGAGTGCCTTAGTAAGTTCGGTTTTACCAACGCCTGTAGGTCCTAAAAACATGAACGTTCCAATGGGCTTTTTGGGGTCTTTGAGTCCAGCTCTAGCACGCTTAATTGCTCTTGCAACTGCACTAACAGCTTCGTCTTGACCTATAACTCTCTTTTTAATTTCATCCTCTAATTGTAATAGTTTTGCACTTTCTTCTTCCGTTAAATTAGAAATAGGAATATTAGTCCATTCGGAAACTATTTCTGCAATTTGTTCCTCGTCAATAGATAGTAAACCGGAAGTAATATCGCTACCCCATTTACGTTTTAACTCTAATATTTCGGCGTCGACATTATCACGCTCACCTTTTAGCGAATTTGCTTTGACGAAATCTTCTGCCTTAGTCGCTTGTTGAATACTCTCGTTAAGAATGTTACGCCTATTTTCAAGGTCAACTATTTCTTTGGGCGTTACCATAGCGTTAACACGCATTTTAGATGCCGCTTCGTCTATTGCATCAATCGCTTTATCGGGTAAATAACGGTCTGCGACGTAGCGATCAGTCAAATTAGCCGCAGCAATTAGTGCTTCGTCTGTAATTTGTACCTTATGGTGAGTTTGATATTTATCTCTTATTCCTTTGAGGATTAAAATAGTATCTTCAACCGATGGTGGGTCAACCATTATGGGCTTAAATCGACGTTCCAACGCAGAGTCTTTTTCAATGTGCTTGCGATATTCATCAATCGTAGTTGCACCAATAGTAGGAATATCACCACGAGCGAGTAAAGGCTTAAGAAGATTTGCAATAGTTGCACCACCATCGTTATCGCCCACAGACATAATCATATGCATTTCGTCAATGAATAAAATGGTCTTATCGTCTTCAAGTTCCTTTAGCATGTTCTTAAATCTTTCTTCAAACTCACCGCGGAACTTTGTACCTGCAACCAGCGAACCAACGTCAAGAGCAAAAATGCGCTTATCTTTAATAATATTTGGTACTTTGCCCTCTACTATTGCTTGCGCCAATCCCTCAACAATTGCCGTTTTACCAACGCCCGGTTCACCAATAATTAAAGGGTTATTCTTAGTGCGACGAGAAAGCACTCGCAAAACCTGCTCAATTTCCTTTTCTCTACCAATAACGGGGTCGTATTTGCCTTTTCGAGCGTTATCAGTCATATCCACACCGAAAGCCTTTAGCTCATCGCTAATACCGTCTTCTTTTTTCTCTTTTGGCTTTTTGGGTTTATTTGGCTTTTGAACGTTGAGCATATTTAACAATTCATCGGCTTCTTTTCCATCTGTCGAAAGATTAATTTTAATCCCCATGGGTTGATTACCCTTTTTAGTATTAAAACCGGGTCCAAATATTTCGTTAAAAATGTCCAAGAAATTAAATACGTCGTTCTCATCGTCAACAATAACGTTTTTATCCAAACCTTTGTCGTTAAAAGTATCCAAAATGGATTTAATCTCATTAGAACTGATGCCGTATTCTGCTAAAATTTTTGCAGCAGCACAACTTTTATCCACTAGCAAACCAAGTAATAAATGATGAGTATCAAACAAATCGTAACCGTATCTGTTAGCGGTAGTCTGTGCGTGAGTTTTAGCACGAGCAACTTGACCTTGGATCAAAATATCATTAAGATTTTTGGCTTTATATTCGTTTAGGGCACGGTATACTCTATCTCTATCAACTTTATATCTATTAAGTATTTCAAATGCGTAAGTATCCTCTACCGTCATCAATGCGGCAAGAATATGTTCGGTACCAATCGTATTATTAAGTCGTACCGCAAATTCTTGTGCTTTTTCTAGCACTTTACTTACGTCGCTGGTATATCTATATTGACTCATTTTTTTAGTTTCCTTTGATAAATTTAATTAATTGTTCTCTTAAAGCAGGATCGCGTAACGCAAACTCAATATTAGCTTTTAGAAAACCAAACTTGCTTCCCAAATCGTAACGAATGCCATCGAATAGATAGGCATAAACGGGAACGTCTTTCGCAAGAAGGTCAATGGAAGACGGTAAATATATTTCCCCATTCTTAACTGGTTTAGTCTTTCCTAAATAATCAAATATTTCTGGAGTTAAAATAAATCTTCCAAGAGAAGTTATGGTTGACGATAATTTGTCAATCGATGGTTTTTCTTGGAATCCATCAATAAGGACGTATTTTCCCTTTTGTTCCCTAACTTGCATTACTCCGTAATGAATGGCTTCTTCGGGAGATAAATTTTGACAACCTACTATAGTGGCCCCGGTTGTTTCATATGCTTTAATAAGTTGTGCAGTAACGGGAAACTCAGGATTATGTATTACGTCGTCGGGGAAAAGAACTGCAACCGGATCGTTTCCAACAAAATTTTTACAAAGCTCAATAGCTTTTGCCGTACCACGCATTTCGGGTTGAAGTACAAAAGTAAATTTTACGTCTTTGAATTTGTTTATAACAGCTAATTTATCGCGTTTTTCAGCTTTAATTAAGGCGGACTCCAACTCGGTATTCACGTCAAGATAATTAAGTATCGCTTCTTTACCACGTGAAATAACGATACATATATCGGTAATACCGCTAGCTAGACACTCTTCGATAACGAAATCGATGCTAGGTCTATCGAGTATAGGCAACATTTCTTTTGGCACTGCTTTAGTTATTGGTAAAAATCTAGTACCGTATCCTGCTGCCGGAATGATTGCTTTGGTTATTTTTTTCATAATGCCTACCTTGTATTTATATTATATAATAGGATTAACAAAAAATCAATATGCAACTTTATAAGATTTAATATTTACTTTTTCATATATCTGTTCTATAATTAATATACAGTAGATAACTTGAAGGGAGATTAAAAATGTCCGAGGAAATCAAAAACGAAAAGAACAACGAACAAGAAGTTTTAACGCCCGCGCAACAAAAGCTAAAACGCAAAAATGAAATAATAAGAATAGTTAAATTCGTATTATTCTCAGCTTCCGCCGGTATAATACAATTTGTTTCTTGTACTTTACTATTTGAAGTAGCAAAATTAGAGTACGTATGGTCCTATATTATATCCGTTGTACTATCAGTGCTATGGAACTTTACGTTTAACCGTAAGTTCACTTTTAAATCCGCAAGCAATATACCAATAGCTATGCTTAAAGTTGCTGCATTCTACTTGGTATTTACTCCCCTATCTGCACTTTGGAGTTGGGCTTTGGAAGACCTTTGCGGTTGGAATGAATACCTAGTACTCGCACCTACCATGCTAATTAATATGGTAACCGAATATTTGTATTGCACCTATTTCGTTTTCAAAAACTCAATGAACACCAATAAGCTTGGACAAAAGGAAAATGAAGAACTAAAAAAAGCAGGTATTATACAAGAAGCTACTAACGAATTACAAGAAGAAAACGTTACCGAAACGGAAAACAAAGAAGATTAATTCTCACGATAAAAGTAAAGGGGGTATATCAAAACAATATACCCTCTTTTTTTATAACAAAATCAATTTTATAATAATATTAATGAGTATAGGAAATAATAATGCTATTAATTTTAGGATTAACAATATCTTATATCATCAAATTAATAATTAAAAACGTTAAACAAGCAAAAAGATAATAAGCATCAAATCAACTTGACAAACTCCCTAACGCGATATAAAATTAATTAGCACGCGGTCGTGGCGGAATTGGCAGACGCGTAAGATTCAGGCTCTTATGAAGTAAAATTCATGCAAGTTCAAGTCTTGTCGACCGCACCATTACAAGAAAAACAGGTAGTTTAGCCTGTTTTTCTTATTATATAGCAAACAATTTTATCTTCTTATTTTCAATAATCCTCGGAAAACAAAAGAGATAATTAACAAAATTAAGGAAACAATTAAAGCAAGTATTAAAAAACTCGTCAAAAAAGCTCCTATTATAATAAATCCTTGCGTAACAGTTCCTAATAAAGATAGGCTAATAAGACCAATTATTAAGTCAACCACAAGGATTAGACATAAGATTATACCCAGCCCACTTAAAGCTCCTTTAATATCAGCTTCACTAAGTGTCATATGTAAAGCTAAAAATGCCCCAATAAGCAAAAAAACCCACCATAAACCTTCACCAATATAAGAAAAATAAATTGTAACGGCATCAATAATTGAAGCTATAATGTTACCTATATTAATGTTACCATCAATCTTTTGCATTACTGAGTAAATATTTGTTACCATTTCTGGAACTAATAGATATGCTAAAAGATAAAGTATACCTGATATACATATTATTGGAGCTACACCAATAAAGAAATTTCCAATAACGTGATATATATTTTTTTATTAAATGAATGATTAACGTATCCGAGTGTACCGTCATTACTAATTTGGAACAATTTAATTTCATTAATTTTATGACCAAAAAGTAAGCACATTAAAGCATGGGAACATTCATGCACGGGGGTACCTATAAAACCGGTAATATAACACGCCACCGTGCCGAATGAACCCAAGTTTTTATAAAAGAATTTATTACACAAAGATATTAGCCAACCGAACAGATAAATGATTCCGATTGTAAACAAAATTTGTGTTATATAACTAATCAAAATATCGACTATCATTATTTATTAGGATTTGTCCAAAGATATTCAACCCAATCAGAAGTAATTATAGTGTCTCCATTACCACAGGCTCTTACACGTATTCTAATAGTCCCATAATTCTTATAATTAGCAATTGGCTCAAGAGATGCCGTACCGGAATGTTCTACACTCGTAAACTCCCCACCATCATATGAAATTTGATAATCGTATCCTGCTGAGCCAGTTATAGTGGCCCATCTTACGGCGCCATCAGAATTAAGGCTAAATGTATTATTTGTAGGCGGTGCTAATAATGTAATGGTGTACCCGCTGTTCCCGCCTGCATATTGAGAGTCAACGTAGTAAACTTCATTTGAATCAATCTTGCCACCTAAAGCTTTAACTCTTACCATGTAGGTACCTGCACTTTCAATCTCTTTTGATACCATTAAATCATTAGAATCAATGCTAGCACCTGCAATTTCATATAAGTACCCATTGTTATTATCGGAACCTTTAGTTATATATACGTTAATTGATCCGCCATTAACAAAAGTTTCGTTAGAATAGGCAAAATCTATTTCTGGAGCCAAGCAATAATCAACAACTTGCGTGTACTTATAAACCTCACTATTAATGTTATTGTAACCATCACCTACTGCATATAGTTTAACAGAATGTTCGCCTATTTGAGTATAGTGAGGGGTATATGAATATGAATTTCCAGAAACGTGAATATCGTTGTTTGCTCTAACGCCATCTATTTCCAAAATGTAACTTGATGCATTAGTTACACCATTCCAAACGTATTTTTGGTCTTCAATACGCATCTGAGGAGTATTAATTTTATAAACGGTTATTGCCGATGAAAATTCACTATCCAAATATCTTGTATCATTACCTACAGCTTTAACTTGGAATGTATAATACTCACCACCGTCTAAATATTGAATATTAAATTTAGTACCATTCTGTACACCACCGGTCTGCATTACGCCACCTTCCCATACTTGATAAGTAGGCGTATATTCTGCAGTATTAATATTATTAGGGGCATTCCAAACCATTTCTACGCTATTTGCAAAAACAGCATCCGGGAATGTAGGTGTTGCAAGTCTAATAAAAGTTTCAGTGTTAGAGGGTTCTGAGCTCATATAATATACAGTACGCAAATCATTATAATAGTTAGCTACTGCAACCATATGTACTTGAGTACCACTCTCTTTTATAAACTGGTACATATTATCATAGGCATTTTCGGGAATAGCTTGCGAGCTACCTTCATAATAAACCTCATAGCTTTTAGCATTTGCTACGCTGACCTTCACCAGTACCATATGAAATTTTAATATTTGTAGGCGCAACCAACCTTGTTATCACTATGGGGGCAGTATAGTTGGAAGCAAGCGTTGTTGTTCCGTTTCCTTTAGCACAAACACTGACGTCGTAAGTACCTGATTTCAACGTAGAAAGGCTGTATTGAGTAGAATTAGCTACAGTAATAGTTCCACCGTATTTTACCGCGTAACCGTTAGTTCCTGCTACGTTTTGCCATTCTGCCACATATCCCGACATAGTAGGAACGGTTGGCATAGCAAGTACTTTTATATTAAAAGATAAGGCCTCTGAGGATAAACAAGACAAAGTTGCATAGGTCTTTCCATTTACATTCTTAACAGTACCAATACTTCTTACCATGTAGGTATAATTTTGTTCACTAGAAATAGAGTCATCTGCTACATCGCTATCGGATATAGACAAAGTTGTAGAATATTTCCCATTAAGCAATGCGCCATCCTTATATAGTTGATACCCTACTGCACCATTTACGTTTGTATAATTAACGGTAAAACCTTTAGCGAGATCCTTTTCATCACTAGTTATAAAATATTCACTAGCCCCTTTGGGCGCGGCAAGTCTTTCTACTACGACTGGAGTGCAATATTTACTATCAAAATAGTCATTACCAATGTCGGCAATAGCCTTAACTCTAACGTTATAAACACCCACTTGCGTATAAGCATAACTAAATGCAACTTGAGATATTGGGAAATTATGGGTTTCTATTTGACCGTTTTTTTCCAACTCAACTGTATATCCAACTGCACCATTTACAGCATTCCAAACAAAATTATTATTAGCTTGTCCATCTAATTCAAGATCAGCATTCCAAGTTACAACAGGACTTTCCAAAATATATACGTTCTTTACTGCAGACCATTTTGAAAAGTAATTGTCACTATTGTTAAAAGGCTTAACTTCTACGGCAAGAGCGGTACCCGCTACAAGATTTGCATAAGAATTTGTAGTAGCATTTTGTTTTTGAACGACTCCGTTTATTCTTACTTCATATCCTTCTGCATTTGGGGTTGCAGTCCAATTAAGAATACCATCTTCTATAACCATATTGGTTACAGGTTGCAAATAATGAAAGCTATTTTCAACTTCAACACTATCAAAAGTTGATACGTGGTCGCCCACAGCTCTAATTTTAACACTAAAATCAAAGTCACCAGCGCTATAATCAAACGTATTACCATTAACTAAAGTGTCCGTACCATTTACGTTAACGTTATATTTTGATGAATTACCTAGCCAAGAAAGTTTGGCTCCATCATATTTTAATTGAGTAGGTGCATGATTAATAAATAGCTGTTTTTCTTCACTCCAAACTGAGTAATAGCCATTATCACCGCTTACTATACCACGCACCTTAATTCTACTACTACCAACACTGGGCAAATAAGAAGTATCGACTATCTCGCCCTCTATTTCCGTACCATTAACGCTTACTTTATAAGCTGTAGCACCTGGAACAGCTTGCCAGCTTATCATACCATTTTCAGCAACGTTTAACGATGCAATCTTATCCAAGGGAGTAAACGTAATTGTTTCTCCAATTGATTGATCGCCTATTACCGCATTTACAGTAACATCAAACGAACCGCCTCCATCATTTTTATAGTCGAACATATTAGTATTAACTCTTTTAGCCTCACCGCCGTTTATTTGTACAGTATAATGTTCGGCAAGTTCAACCCTATTCCAAGTAATTCTTGTACCGTCATAACAAAGGTTAGTGGGTTTATAAATACTTTCCAACTCGTCTTTATTACAGCCGGTTAACGCCACTATTACACAAGTTATAACAATTAAAAGACATACTGTCATTTTTATACCTTTTTTCATAAAAACCTCCTTGTAATATTATTTTGTTTTTAGATCACGGAGAAATAATAAGAAATTGAACTAACATAACAATCAATATATCCTTCAGGCGTTCCACCCGCCCAGTTTGATTGACTCTCCGCATCCATCTCAAAATATGCTTTGTGTTTAATATTGATGGTTTCATTATTAGAAGTAATACTTATATTTTTTGTAGCAGTAAATTGTTTTTCGCTCCAGGCACCAGGAATAGGTTCAACGTAATTCCACGGCCATCCACCGCCTTCTGCAGTTGCTTTAGTAGAATTGGTAGAAGAAGTAGAATCCAAATATATACTAGAAGTTACTGAAGCAAACCTATCCTTTGCATGAGCATATTTAACTTTTGCAACAGTATTAACAGTAATATTAACAGTTAATCTACCAGTTGAAATCATGTTCCTTAATTCATTCGGAACCGTAATATTAAAATCCATTTCCGCCCATTGAGTGTAAGGTGAATCGTTATAATATATGATATCTTTTTTAATATTTAACGCGGAACAATCAATAATTGTAGTCTTATTAGAATTAACGAAATTGGCGTATAGTGTTAAATTTTGGTTGCAGGAAGATGGTATGTATGAATACCAACTTCCAGCTCCATTTTCATCGGTATACCAACCTGCAAATACACAATTTGTTTTAGTAGGAAAAGGCATCATGGATTGCGATATGCCCTTATTATGTTTATATGTTTTAGAAGACGTTCCACCCGCACTAACAAATGTAACCATATATTCTTTAATTATATAATTATAGTTAATCACGGTATCACTTGTTGAAATAGTTACGGTTTGCTCAACCGGTGAATTATATCCTGTATAATGTCTTACAGGTGGAGTTACTTCAGTAATATTTTCAACTGAACAACTATCTGTGGCAACTAGTGTTTTATTTGAGCCATCAACTTGATAGTGGTTTACTTTATAGGTATAGTTGCTTTTGGCAACATACAATATCATTTCACCAGTTACTTCTCCACTAAAAACATTTGTTAGATTGGTATCATTCTTTATTTTTGACCATGCAACTACGGTTTTTCCATCAGATAGAATTTTAGGAGCATGATCTTTAATATTAGCCCCATACTCTATTTCTTTTTCAGCAATTAACTTATCGCCATAGTAAAAAGTAACAAGGTATTTTTTGTTCTCAAACCCAGCATAAATAGTAATACTATTGCCTTCCGTTGGTAAATTAAAGTTAATGTTATCTAGTGTCAATGCGCTATTAACTATCCCATCAGCCTCACATATTTTTTTTCCTTGCATGTTCGGCTCAGTAAACCAACCAGTAAAAGTTTTGTTCTCCTTAACAAGATTAGTAGGTAATTGCTGTAACGTCTCACCGTATTTAACGTTCATCGCTGTTGAGCTAGTTATAGTAGCCCCTTGATAATCAAGATTAATAACGTATTCTTTTTTATTGAACTGAGGATATAAGAATATATCATGATCTTCGTTATAAGAAGAAAGTGATATACCCTTTGCGTTAACAAACATAGTACCACCCTCTTCTTGGTCATACCAACCAAGAAATTCATACCCTATTTTTGTTGGCATATACTCGATGAAATAAATTTCCCCGGCTTTAACTGTAATACTTGCTATTCCGTTTTCTCCTAGATACTGAACGTGAAACTCTTTTTCATTAGAAGAAGAATAATCACAAGCGACCAATCCAACAAATAGTATTAGTATTAAAGTAATTAATAGTATAGTTTTAATCCAATTACTATTCATGCCCCACCTCTTCAATTTCATATAAGCTTAATACAACACAGAAGTGTCAGGGTATTCAACTTCTACCCAAAAATCCTTCCAATATATCGTAGCACCAGTGTATGATTTATGATAGTTACTCCATAAACAAATGTACAGTTTACCACCTTTTAATTCAATATCAGTTTCTCTAACATATGAACTATAGCTTGTATCAACGTGCGTTTCGCCATATGTCCATAATTCATATGCTTCGCTTGGAACATTCGTATAATACCAAGTCATTGAAGTCTTCTCATCTAAAGAGCTCGTTTTTCTCACGCTTTGATAATGTGCAATAACATGAATATTTCTTACTCCAGATGTATATAAATCATTTAAATCCAATGTTAAACTACAACGCATACTAGGGCCGGCATCAGAATTATATGGTAGTTGTTTTTCAATATTGCTTTCTAATAAAACTACCATCTTTGAATTAATCAAATAATATTTTGCCTGAAGGACAACTGAATCAGTAGGCATCGCAGTAATTTCATATTTCTCGCCATTAGAAGTGAACCATCCAGCGAACATATAGCCATCTTTTTCAGTTTTAGGCAAGGTTATTTTTGTACCTTGTGATTCGGAAATATCATCAACTTCCGATCCACCTCTTTCGTCAAAAATCAACATTGCTTGCCATTTTGCAGTAAGTTTCAAACTGCTACTAGGCATAACGGTTGAAGTATAAGCAACACCATCTTTTTGCCACTCTATAAACTTATAGTTTTCCCTTACTGGCGTTGGTAAAGTAATGTTAGCACCTGCTATAGCCACCAAAGAGGTTTGATGTTCTCCACCATTAGTATCAAAATCAATACAAGGAGCATATTCTACTGCATAAAGGATCATGTCAGACGTTACAAGACCTTCAAAAATATCATTCGTGTTGTTTTTGGATTTCGACCAACTCAAAACAGCCATACCGTTATATCTTGTTTCTGTTACAACCTCGGATATTTTTGTACCATGAGCAACTTTTATTTCTTCGGGATCGCTATTATCGGAGACGTAGAAAGTTACAATATATTTAACGTCTTCAAATCCTGCGTAAAGATTAATATAGCCATCTTCATCGCTCAAGTCATAGTTCTTAGCGTTAATTGTATCCTTTTGTGGTACAACACCGTATTTATCAGCAACTAATGTTCCACCACAATTAACTTTGGTATACCAACCCTTAAATACTTTATTTTCTAAAGTAAGATTAATGGGAAAATCATAAGCGGTTAATTTCTGACCGTAAGAAACCTCCAAAGAACGGCTACCATTAACTTCGGCTCCTTGATAATCAAATAATATCGTATATTTATTTGCTTCAAATTGTGGATAAAGCACTAGATTTTTGTTGTCACTAAAAGCGGAAACACAGTTACCCGTTTCATTAATATACTGAGTACCACCGCTAATTTGGTCATATAATCCTTTGAATGCGTGTCCTTCTTTTGTTGGAATAGCTTCTATATTATAAAGACCACCTGGAGTCACCACAATAGTGTGTGTTCCATTTTCATCCGTGTATTGGATATTAAACTCACTAGGTAATTCATCCTCCACTCCTGAACAACCAACGAGTGCAAAACTAAGACATAACGCGAAAACTATAACTAAAAATAATGTGAATTTTCTAGCTACAAATTTGTTCATGATTTACTCCTCCTAAAAATATTTAAAAATCACCTTAATTTGCAAGACAAATAAATACAATAAAAACTTATAATGTTACAATTTGTCACTTTTATTATAGGTGACATTTTGTTACTTGTCAACATATTGTCACATTTTATGGTAAAAATTTTATATATGAGAGTAGAAATAAAGGAATATAGAAAAGCCAATAAAATCAAACAAAAAGACTTAGCAAAAAGAGTTGGTGTTACTAGGTCTTGTATTAGTCAATACGAAATTGGTGCAAGGGAACCTGATTTAGTTACTTTGATGAAATTAGCTTATGAATTAAACGTCACTCCGGATGAATTACTTGACTACGATACTTTCAAAAACAATATGGACAAAAATAAAAGCATGTCTTAATTCATGCTTTTATTTTTTATTTAGAATTAAAATTTTGTTTCGTATACCAAATATATAAGCATGGATGATTGCATACAATGTAAATGGTATATCTATTCCAAAGAAAACTGCTAAAACAAATAGATTAATTTCACTTTGGGTAAAAAAAGACAAGCCAATCGACTTGTCCTTTTGGTGCGATCGATGGGACTTGAACCCAT
>JAZSLG010000123.1:0-22864 GCA_045535235.1 Candidatus Stercoripulliclostridium sp. | reverse complement strand
AGGAAGAAAGATATCTTTATTCCGACGTTGAACTAAAGGAATATCAAGAAAGTGTAAACGGCAAATACGATTTGCAACGTTACAAAGGTCTTGGAAGTCGGAGGCCAAGCGGTCTTAGGAAGACAAGTGTTAACTACAACTCCTTGGCTCACAGAACGACATGGCTACGATCCGACTTCAAGAATAAGGAAGAAAGATATCTTTATTCCGACGTTGAACTAAAGGAATATCAAGAAAGTGTAAACGGCAAATACGATTTGCAACGTTACAAAGGTCTTGGTGAAATGAACGCAGTTCAACTTTACGAAACCACCATGAATCCCGAAACGCGTACCTTGCTACAAGTTACCGTTGACGACGCCGAAGCTGCCGACCAAATCTTCAGCCTACTAATGGGTGAAGTTCCCGAGTTGCGTAGAGCGTTCATCGAGCAAAATGCAAAACTAGTAAAGGAGTTGGACGTATAATATGGCAAGCAATAAGTCAAGATTAGATTTAGATAAGATTAAAGAGATTTTGGGTAAAACCAAAATAGTACAAACTCCCCTTGTTGACGAAATGAGCAAATCGTTCATCGCCTACGCTATGGCGGTTAACGTTAGCCGTGCTATTCCCGACGTAAGAGACGGACTAAAGCCCGTTCACAGGAGAATACTTTTTGCTATGAACGACTTGGGCAACACCTACGATAAGCCCCACAAAAAGTGCGCTCGTATAGTTGGTGAAGTTCTTGGTAAGTATCACCCCCACGGTGACAGCTCCGTTTACGACGCACTTGTAAGACTGGCTCAAGACTTCTCCATTCGTAATCCTTTGGTAGACGGACAAGGTAACTTTGGTTCCGTAGACGGGCACCCGGCAGCGGCACAAAGGTATACCGAAGCTAGACTTTCCAAAATAGCAGGGGAAATTTTACGCGACCTTGAAAAGGATACTGTAGACTTTTATCCCAACTTTGACGATACTCTAATGCAACCTACCGTTCTTCCCGCAAGGTTTCCAAACCTTCTTGTAAACGGAGCGGAAGGTATCGCCGTTGGTATGGCAACCTCTATTCCTCCCCACAATTTGGGCGAGGTTATTGACGGTACTGTAGCTCTTCTTGATAATCCCGATATTACCGTGGACGAACTAATAGAGTACATACCTGCTCCCGACTATCCTACAGGAGCCCTCATTCTTGGTAGAGCTGCCGTAAAGCAAGCTTATAAGACCGGTAAGGGTGGCGTTATAATGCGTTCTCGTTGTGACGTGGAAGAAATTAACGGCAAAAACTGCATCATCGTTACCGAAATTCCTTACCAAGTTAACAAGAGCATACTCATTAAGAATATCGCAGACCAAGTAAAGGATAAGAAGTTGGAAGGCATCGCAGACGTTCGTGACGAGTCTGACCGCTTCGGTATGCGTATCGTTATCGTTCTAAAGAGAGATGCAAGTCCCCAAGTAGTACTCAATTCTCTTTATAAGCAAACCCAACTCCAAGTTTCCACCGGTATTACCTTCCTCGCTCTTGACGATGGTACTCCCAAGATTATGAACTTGAAGGAGATATTGGATGCTTATGTAAAACACCAAAACGAGGTTATCGTAAGAAGAACCCGTTATCTACTCAACAAGGCAAACGAGCGCGCTCATCTACTACAAGGATTGGTTATTGCACTTGCTAATATCGACGAGGTTATCAACATTATCCGCAAGTCTAAGGATACTCCCGAAGCAAGAGCTAGACTAATGGAAAACTTCCTACTTTCCGAAAAGCAAGCAAACGCAATTCTCGATATGAAACTTGCTCGTTTGAATGCTCTCGAAGTAGAAAAGATTAGAGATGAACTAAACGAAATCGAACTTGCTATTGCAGACTATAACGATATACTAGCTCGTCCCGAAAGAGTAAGAGAAATAATTAAAGAAGAACTACTTGAAATTAAAGACAAGTACGGCGATCCCAGAAGGTCCGAACTCAGTTACGACCTTGGCGAAATCAACGTTGGTGACCTTATTCCCAAAGAGGACGTTGTTATTACCACTACCCACATGGGATACATTAAGCGTCTTGGCGTTAAGGAATATAAAGCCCAAAATCGTGGTGGCGTAGGTATAACTGCTCACAAGGCAAAAGAAGAGGACTTCGTTACCAAGATGTTCGTCACCCATTCTCACGACGATCTACTATTCTTCAGCAACACCGGTAGAGTTTATTGCTTGAAGGCTTATGAAGTGCCAGAAGCACAAAGGGCTACCAAAGGCCGTGCTATGGTTAACCTATTGCCACTTTCTGCAGATGAGAAGATTACGGCATATCTACCCGTACACGACTATAGCGAGGGCTATATCGTAATGGCAACCAAGCAAGGACTAATCAAAAAATGTTCCCTTTCTGAGTTTGAAAAAATCCGCGTAAACGGTAAGATTGCTATCACTCTAACCGATGGTGACGAAATGCTTAGCGCTGATATAACCACTGGAGAAAACGAAATCCTAATGGCTTGCACGTCCGGTAAATGTATCCGCTTTAGTGAGCAAGACGTTAGAAAGACCGGTCGTGGCTCCATGGGCGTTAAGAGTATAGCGCTTGACGAAGGCGAAGTTGTAGTCGATATGGAGGTTGTCCGTAACGCTAACGCCGAAGTCGTTACTATTACCGAAAAGGGCTTTGGTAAGAGAACTGCTCTTGAAGAATATCGTTTACAAGGCAGAGCCGGTAAGGGTATAAAGGCTGGTAATTTTGACGAAAATACCGGTAACGTAGTTAACATGAAGCTTATTAACCCCGAAGAAGAAAACGACATGATTATTATTGCCGATACGGGAATAATGATTAGAATTAGAGTGGAAGAAATTTCTAAGATTGGTCGTGCAACTAAGGGCGTAAGAGTTATGAGACTCAAGGGAGAGGGCAAGATAGTTTCCTGTGCAATCATTCCTCACGAAGACCTTGACGACACCAAGCTTGTGGGTGAGAATGCGGAATCGGCTACCGAGCAAGAAGATGCTCCCGTAACCGAGGCAGTTACCGCCGAGCAACCTTCTACCGATAACGAATAGTAATAAAAACCCCGATTTGTGTGCCGAAAGGCACACAAATCCATTATAATTGACGATTTTTCACAAGGAAACATATGTTTATAACCATCAACGGACAACTAGGAAGTGGCAAGAGCGAGATTTGTAGAATCTTAAAGGAAGAACATGGTTTTGATATTTTCCACACGGGAAAAATTCAACGAGCCTATGCCGAGGAATTGGGAATTAGCACTCTAGAGCTAAACGAGCTTTGTAAAACCGATCATCGTTACGATGCAATCATAGACGGCAAACTCGTTGAATATGCGGAAAGAGAAAGAGGAAACAAAGTTGTTTTCGATTCACGCATGGCGTGGCATTTTGTAAAAGATACTTTCAAAGTTCATCTTCTTGTTGCTCCGGATATTGCGGCAAATCGCGTTTTCTTTAATCGTATAGATAAAGCCGAGGTTTACAAAACCAAGGAAGAGGCTATGCAAGGACTTATTTCTCGTCGTAAAGTTGAAGGTGAAAGATACGAATTGCTATATAACGTCAAAATGTTAAAGTACTCAAACTATGATTTGGTGCTGGATACTTCTACGACGAGCATTCGTGAAGAGGTAAAAATCATTCTCCAAAAAGCCAAAGAATACTTTCTTGAAGGGAAAAAAGCCATGTTTTTATCTCCAACTAACGTTTATCCCACCAACACCGATTTGGGTGGTGAGGGTATAAAAGTTGTAAAGTACGACGAAAGTATCTACGTAGTTGGTGGACTTGAGTTAGTTAAACAAGCTATTAGCGAGGGTAAAAATCTAATAGAAGTGGAACTTCTTGGTGAAGACGACGACGTTATAGGTGACGTTAAAGTTAGCGATTTAATCGATACGGAGTTGAACACCCTTGCTAGATGGGAAAAGGAAAATAATATTAAATTTGGCTTTATTGCCGATTACGTAAAAAGTCGCTCGTAGTGGCGATTTTTTGTTTATTTATCACAAAAACAATTATGGAGGAAGTTATGAGTAGTTTTAAAGATTTGAGAATAGTTGATAATTTTTATCAAACTTCTGCTTTTTATCCAATGCCCACAGTGCTTATGAGTACGCTTGCCGAAGACGGAAGCACCTCCCTTGGTGCATATTCTTTGGTTTTTCCTTACTATATTGCAGGAAAAGATTATTATGCCATGATATTGGAATGTAGAAATAGTTCTAATACGGCACAAAACATACTTCGCACAGGCAAGTGCGCTATTAACTTTATTACCGACAAGCGCTCCTATTTTAAGGAAACGGTACGCTTGGGCTTCCCCGGTGAGACCAGTAAAGAAAAAATGGAAAAATGTTTGTTTACTTTGGAAGACGGTCTTGCAAGTACCGAAGAGGGACCGCGCCCCCAAGTTGTAAAAGAAGCTTTCCAAGTTTTTGAATGCACTTGGGACGATAGTTTGGAAAACGGATACGAAGACAAAGCGCGTATTGGTCAACTCGAAGGTGTAGAGCCTCCTTATAAAGATTTTAATGGTATAACCTCCAAGTTCGGTTGTCACTTTATACTAAAAATCGACAAAATATTGATGAAAGAAAGATGGTATAATTCCATTATAAACGGTGTTAAGGCTAGCGAATTTCCTCCCGTTCCCGTTGACTACGGTTATAGAGATTCCACAAACTTTTGGTATACTCGCTTTAAGCGTCCAATTCCCGAAAAGATTCCCGCAGCACGTGAAGCCGACCTTGGCGGTGTAATGTATGCGGCAAATCGTATGGATGATAAAATTAAATTTAGCGAAGAGGCTTGTAAGACGCTAGTTAAAGTACCGCGCGTTTTCTTAAAACTTGTTTTACAAGGTTGCGTTGACTGGGCAAGAGAAAACAATTGTGAACTAATCACGGAAGTAGAAATGAAAATCATTAACGATAAGCGAAAAGCCGAGAAGAATAAAAGATAGTTAGGAAGACTTTCCTAGGTCAAAACCCCTATTGACACAATAGGGGTTTTCTTATATAATTACTATATATGCGCGCAAATATTCGCGCACGCGAGGATATATGATTACAACCAAACTTTCAAATGGGATTTCCTACGATATGCTTGGCTTTGGCACCTATAAAATAACGGGTGAATTTGATGCAAAGCTAGCAGTTTTAGATGCTATTTCGGTTGGGTATCGAAGAATAGATACGGCAGTTTTTTACGAAAACGAGGATAGAATAGGGCTTGCGTTAAAAGAAACGAAGGTTCCTCGTGACCAACTTTTTATTACGACAAAGCTTTGGACGAACGTAAATACGTACGATAAAGTTATGGAGCAAGTAGAAAAATCGATGGCTCTGCTTGGCATAGATTATCTTGATGGGTTACTAATTCATTGGCCTCACAAGGACGTTAAAGAAACGTGGCGCGCTATGGAAGATTTATATCTTAGCGGAAAACTGCGTTCTATAGGAGTATCCAATTTTAAGGAGCATCACCTTGAAGAAATGAAGGAATATGAAAGAGTAAAACCAATGGTAAACCAAATTGAATTACATCCTGAATTTAGACAATTTGAATTGGTAGAGTATTGTAAAAAAGAGGATATTTTGGTGGAAGCTTGGAGTCCCCTTATGCGAGGTGAAGCGTTAATTTTACCCATCATAAAGGAAATTGCTTCAAAGTACGGCGTGAGCGAAGCGGAAGTAATATTAAAATGGGATATTGACGAGGGGATAGCGGTAATTCCAAAGAGTACGAAGAAGGAAAGAATGTTATCAAACTTTACAGCGCTTGAGTTAGAATTAACGGAAAACGATAGACGAAAACTGCGTACTCTAAACAATGGTATAAGAAGATACCGTGACCCGGATAATCATGGTTTCGGTAACCAATAAATAAAAATATAAGACCCAAAGGTGGAAATTATGAGCAAATATAAAGAAATAAAACAAAGAGTTCTAACCGCTAACAAAGAGTTGGTAAAGGCGGGATTGGTAATTTTAACTTGGGGAAACGCGAGTGAAATTGATAGGGAGCGCGGAGTAGTCGCAATAAAACCCTCCGGCGTTTCATACGACAAAATGAGTGTCGACGATATAGTTGTTACCGATTTAGACGGTAATATTATCGAGGGCGTACTAAACCCAAGTTCCGATCTTAAATCACACCTTGCAATTTACAAGGCTTTCCTGGAAATAGGTGGCGTCGTACATACTCACTCTACCTACGCGACCGCGTCGGCACAAGCAGGGAAAGCCATCCCTTGTTACGGCACAACTCACGCTGATACTTTTTACGGAGATATTCCCGTAACGCGTGCGCTAAGTAAAGAAGAAGTGGAAAAGGATTACGAACTAAACAGTGGCTTGGTTATAGCGGAATATTTTAGGAACAACGGCATAGAGCCACTTTCTTGCCCCGGAGCGCTTATAAGAAATCACGCTCCTTTTACTTGGGGAAAAGATTGTTTCAAAGCAGTTGAAAACAGTATCATCTTGGAAGAGGTCGCAAAAATGGCGGCACTAACTTTACGTTTTAACAAAGACGTTCAACCTGCCCCCCAATATTTACAAGACAAACACTATTTTAGGAAGCACGGCGCAAACGCCTATTATGGTCAAAAAGAGGAAAAATAATGGGGAATTTGGATCTTTCAAAAGTTGAATTAAAAGAGGGCTTTTGGTTAGATAAACAAAGAGTCACCAGAACTATAAGTTTACCGTCAATCAAGCGTGAATATATAAAGAAAAAACGCTTTGAAGCTACGAAGTGTTCTTATAAAAAATGGCAGTTTTGGCGTAAGCCACCCCATATCTTTTATGATAGCGACGTTGCAAAATTTATAGAGGCATGGGCGTATTTGCTTGCAAAAAAGAGGGATGGCGAAGTAGAAGAATTTATCGATGAAATTATAGATAATATTGCAAAAAACCAACGCCCCGACGGTTATTATAACGCTCATTTTTTGGTTGTTCGCCCGGGTAGTATTTTTAAGCATCGTCCCGACCACGAGCTATATTGCTTAGGGCATTTGATAGAGGCGGGAATAGCCTACTATAACGCAACAGGCAAAGACAAACTACTCGGCGTTGTGGAGAGATACTGCGACTACGTTGAGAAGAGGTTTTTGATTGACAAAGATACCGGGTTTACCTGTCCGGGACACCCCGAAATAGAGCTTGCACTTGTAAAACTTTACAAGCATACCGGCAAGAAAAAGTATTTCGATATGGCAAAATACTTTATCTACGTTCGAGGTACGGAAGAGGGAGACAAGGGGTTGAATAAAAAGCTAAACAGGCTAAACCCTTGGCTTGACGGATATTACGGACAAGACTTTTTACCCCTTCGTGAGCAACGCACGGCAGAGGGGCATAGTGTAAGGGCTTGCTATCTTTATTCGGGGGCAACGGACGTTGCGTTAATAGAGAAAGACGAAGAATTAATCTACGCCCTAAAGTGTATTTATGAAAACATAGTTGACAGAAGAATGTACGTTACGGGAGGGATAGGCTCAAAAGCTTTAACCGAAGGCTTTGACGAGGATTTTATCCTTCCAAACGATAGGGCATACACCGAAAGCTGTGCTTCAATATCTCTCATAATGTTTGCAAGAAGATTGCAAGAGGTGGAAAGAAAGGCAAAGTACGCCGACCTTATTGAAAAGATAATGTATAACGGATTTTTATCGGGAGTAAGTATAAAGGGCGATGAATTTTTCTATGAAAATCCGTTGGAGATTGATCACGCAAAGCGCTTGATTTATTTGGGAAGATACCCTGTACCCGTTCGTCAAAAAGACTTTTCTTGCTCCTGTTGTCCTCCTAATATTGCTAGACAAATAGCCTCGATAGGCTCCCTTATTTACGCAACGGACGGTAACTCGCTTTACGTTGACCAGTATATTTCCTCAACCGCGAATTTTGAAATGGGCGATAGAAAGATAAGTTTGAGTTTAGATACCCTTTTCCCGAAAGACGGTGTGCTAAAAATAGAAATACGTGGCGCGGAAGGCAAGACCCTAAAAGTACGAAATCCCGAATGGGCATCCTCTTTTAAGGCTAGCGAGGAGTGCGGAGAAGAAGAGGGATATCTGGTTTTCCAAATAAATGAGAATCAAAAGGAAATAGAAATAACATTCCTTTCGGAGCCTCGAGTAATGCTTGCGGATGAAAGAGTTAAAACTAACGCCGGCACTTGTTACGTTAAGTACGGACCGTTTATCTACGTGGCGGAATCCGTAGACAACAAATCCCCGTTAACGCAGTATAAAATAAGTCCCGATGAAACTAATTTAATTAAGGAATGGAGCGATAACTTTAATGCCTATACGCTAAAAGTTCCGGCAACGTACAAGGATGAAGACACAACTTTGAACGTTATACCCTATTTTGCTTTCGCAAATCGCGGTGAATGCGATATGTACGTCTATATTAACAAAAAATAAAACTCAAAGGAGAGTAGTATGAAAATATATTTCATAACCGGTAGTCAATTTCTTTACGGAGAGGAAACCCTTAAACAAGTTGAGAGTGACTCTATTAAGATGGTAGAGTATATTAATGCAAAAATTCCTCGCGTTGACGTTATCTACAAAGGAATGGTTAAAACGGAGAAAGAGGCGACTCAGTTCGTCAAAGAAGTAAATTACGACGATGACTGTGTGGGTATGATGGTTTGGTGTCACACCTTTAGTCCTGCTAAAATGTGGATTAACGGAATGAAGAATTTACAAAAACCCATGTTACACCTTCATACGCAATTTAATAGAGAACTCCCCTATGACGAAATAGACATGGACTTTATGAACCTTAACCAGTCGGCGCACGGGGATAGAGAATTTGCCTACGTGCTAACACGTTTGGGCGTTCCAAGGGTTAGCGTAGCCGGATATTACAAAGACGAAGACGTTATAAAGGAAATTGGCGAGTGGGCGGACGTTGCCGTTGCAGTAGACTATTCCAAAAAACTGAAGGTTTGTCGCTTTGGAGACAACATGCGCGAGGTTGCGGTTACTGATGGCGATAAAGTGGAAGCCCAAATTAAACTTGGTTGGCAAGTTGACTATTATGGAATCGGTGATATCGTACAAGAAATAAACAAGGTTACCGAGGAAGAAATCGAGGAGCTTTATAAGGAAATAATCTCCCTTTACGAACTTAATACAGACCTGGTAGAAAGCGTAAAAGAGCAAGTAAAATATGAAATAGCGCTTAAGCGCTTCCTTGCTAAAAACGATTATAAGGCACTTACTACGAACTTCCAAGACTTGCACGGATTAAAGCAATTGTTTGGCATGTCCATCCAAAGGCTCATGGCAGAAGGATATGGCTTTGGCGCCGAAGGAGATTGGAAAATCGCAGCCCTAAGCGGCATCTTCAAGAAGATGGCAGAGGGAAGAAAGGGTGTTACGTGTTTCATGGAAGACTACACCTACGACCTTGTAAAAGGCAAGGAGCTGGTGCTTGGCTCTCACATGTTGGAAGTATGTCCTACGGTTGCGTCCACTAAACCCACTATAGAGGTGCATCCTCTTGGTATAGGTGATAGAGAGCCTCCGGCACGCCTCGTTTTTGATGGCATGGAGGGCGATGGTATTGCCGTATGTATGGTTGATATGGGTGATAGGTTCAGACTCATTTGTGCCGAAATCGAATTGGTAAAACAACCCAAGCCTATGCCCAAACTTCCGGTTGCTCGTATAATGTGGAAGTTAAAACCTGATTTTAAGACGGGAGCAAAGGCTTGGCTAGAAGCAGGTGGCGCTCACCACACAGTAGTGTCAACTGCATTGACGGCAAAGGATATGGAACTTTTTGCTAAACTAAACGGACTTGAGTTCGTACATATCAAATAATTAGGAGATAACATGAAACTTACCGCCTCTCTTAGTAATTATAAGAATATTAGTCCTCGCCTTTACGGAATTTTCTTTGAGGATATCAATTTCTCCATTGACGGAGGAATTAATAACAACCAAATAAACAATCCCTCTTGCGAATGTTTTTGTTACGATTTCAAGCGTGATTTCTATTGGTTATACTATCAAATTTTCCACGCAAGAAGACGTTTTATGACGAGAATTGAGTACAACGACCATCTTCGTTATTGGTTTACTTCGGGAGAGGGTGCCATAAAACTTGGTAAGGAAACGCCCATAGCTCCCCTTAATCCGTATTATATGGATCTTGTAATAAACGGTGACTTTTATCTTAGAAATTTGGGATATAACGGTGGTGACTCGACCGAGCACGGTGGAAGATATTTGAGACGCAACTCTCAAAAACCCGGTGTTGGATTGCACGAAGGGCATACTTACGAGGTGTCTGTTTTTATTAAGAACGGCAACTTTAACGGCGTTCTCGAGTGCTACGTGGAAAACCTAAAAGGGGAAAAACTGACTAGCGTAGCTATGATAAAAATGCCTGTGGCTAAGGATGGTTGGACAAAGGTTAGTGGCACTTGCGTTGCAAACGTAACCGCCATGGGTAGGTTTGTAGCAAAATTTAACGGTAGCGGAAACCTTCTGGCCGACACTTGGTATTTTGGCGACTGTGACCATTGGGGTAAAGGGGATAAAAAGTGGAGTGGCGGTAAAATGAGGCGTGACCTTGTGGAAGCATTACGCGACCTAAAGCCGAAGTTCGTGCGTTTCCCGGGCGGATGTTTGGTGGAGGGTTTGTCTCTCAAAAACAGTTACGATTGGACTATAACGGTAGGAGACGTGGAAAAACGCGGAGCGAAGTATAATTGTTGGGGCGAAAGACAAAAGGATCGTTCCTACATGCAAACTAACGAGATAGGTTTTTATGAATATTTCTTGCTCAGCGAGGACTTGGGTGCGGAGCCGTTGCCTATTTTGAATGCAGGACTTGCTTGTCAAGCAAGATGTGATGAGACTGTAACGGAGGGCGACCCCGAGTTTGATAGAAGATTGAACAATATACTTGCACTCATCGAATATGCAAACGGTAGTCCCGAAGAAAGTGCTTGGGCAAAGTTAAGAGCTGATAGCGGACACCCGGCGCCTTTTAATCTTAAAATTATTGGTATAGGAAATGAGAATTGGGGAGAAACCTACAACAAGAACTTTGATATTATGCGTAAAGCAGTCAAGGACAAATACCCCGAAATAGAGGTAATATGGACGGTGGGATTCGATTGTTTCGGTCATGAAATGTACGAGGAGCGACGCGCTCCGTTCGATGGGAAGTGGCCCGAGGTTATAGTCGACGACCATTTTTATCGCACGCCGGAGTGGTGCATAGAGCATGCTAATATGTACGATAGTTATCCCCGCGAAAGAAACAGAATTTTCCTTGGAGAATACGCGGCAAATCAACCATGGAACGATAGAGTTATGCCCAACAATTATTATTCTGCGTTGAGCGAAGGAGCCTATTTGACCGGGTTAGAAAGAAACGCAGATATAGTTGTGATTTCATCCTACGCTCCTTTGTTCAGTAGAGTAGGTGGCGAACAATGGAAGCATAACATGATAAACTTTAATAGCTTGTATACCTTAAAAACGCTAAACTACCACGTACAAGAACTTTACGCAAATAATTACGGAGCAAAATATCTTCCTGTTGAAGAACCGGAAAAAGATGGAATTTTTACTTCCGTTACCACAGATGACGAATACGTATACGTTAAAGTTTGCAACGTGAATAGGCAAGAAAAAGAATATGAAATCCTAATTAAGGATGCCGTTCTTAGTGATACGGCAACCCTAACGGAGCTTTACTGCGATAACGACGAACAAATAAACACGCTTGACTATAGCAATAAGCCGGTTGAAAACGTGTTACCGATAAAGAGCGAAATATCGGTTAACGGCGGTATTAAACTAACGCTAAAACCAAGAAGCGTAAACGTAATAAAGATTAAGATTGAGAAATAGAATATGAACAAGAACGACTTTGCCCCAAAGCCTCCAATGGGTTGGAATAGCTATGATTGTTTTGGACACGCAGTAGACGAAAACGAGTTCAAAGCAAACGTTGATTATATTGCAAAAAACCTTAAGCAATACGGATGGGAATATTGCATCGTGGATTTTTGCTGGTCCTATCCTATCAAAGGGCCAATCAACGCACCTAACCAGAGGTATGAAAACGGGAGGTTTGACGTAGAGCTTTGGTTGGATGATTTTGCTAGACCCATACCGGCGCCTACGAAATTCCCTTCAGCAAATGGATCTTTCAAATATCTTGCCGACTATTGCCACGAAAGGGACCTTAAATTCGGTATACATTTAATGCGTGGTATTCCACGTCAAGCGGTAGAATACAAGCTTCCTATTTACGGTACTAGTGGTATTACCGCCGATACGATTATTTCCGGCGAAGATTGTGATTGGTTAAACCACAACAAGGGAATAGATATGGATAAAGAGGGGGCGCAAGAATATTTGGATTCCCTATTTAGTCAATACGCCGAGTGGGAAGTCGATTATATTAAGCTAGACGATGCCTCGCGACCTTATACGCTTCAAAGAAGAAAGGAAGTCGAAGGATACCATAAAGCGATAATGAATTGTGGACGTCCTATGGTACTTTCTCTTTCTCCCGGCGCAATATCCCACGAAACGGCACCAATAGAAGAGGCCGAGCATTTTGTGACCTACGCTAATGCTTGGAGAATAAAGGATGACGTGTGGGACAACTCCAAACATCTTCGCGATATATTCCCAATTGCAAAAAAGTGGGTAAAGTTTATTGGACGGGGTCATTATCCGGATTGTGACATGTTACCAATTGGTAGATTATTAAAATGCGGTGGCTTCGGCGGAGAGCGTGATACCAGACTTACCAAAGAGGAAAAAGAAGTTATGCTTACTCTTTGGGCATTAATGAAATCTCCTCTCATGATGGGAGGGCACCTTATAGAAAGTAAAGAGGAAGACCTTGCTTTTTATAAGCAAGAGGAAGTCATTGCGATAAACCAAAACTCGATTGACAATCGCGTTATAACCGATGATAATAAATATCCTGTTTGGGGTGCTAAAGTTGACGAAAAGGACTACCAAGCTTACTTTAATATTGCCAAGGGGATAGTTCCAAAATATACACGAATATCTGTACCCGAGGGATGCAAAGCCTTTGACGTGTGGACGGGAAAAGAGATAAAACAAAGAAAGAGAAAAATAGGGGTTTGGCTAAAACCGATGAGCGTTAAATTGATAAGGATGGAAAAATAATATGTCATTACTTGCCGACTTGTTTTATATAGACGATTTAATCAAACATAACGGAGCAAACAATCTGAATTATCCAAACGTTACGGAAGTTAACGACGTAGTGTATTCGGAAAGTAACGAATATGGAAAGTTAGATTTACTTTTTGACGAGAGTCAACTGTCGGAGAGTGGTTTGTATCCCGTTGTTTTCAACATACATGGTGGTGGGTGGATAACCGGAGATAAAAGGTTTCGTCGTGGTGTTAGTCTACAATTTGCCAATGCCGGCAATTTCGTCGTAAATATCAATTACGCACTCACTCCAAAATATACCTATCAAGACGAGGTACAAAATATTTTTTCTGCCCTAAAATGGGTACGAAACAATGCGGAAAAATACAAACTTGATCTAAATAAAATGGTAATAACCGGAGATAGTGCAGGCGCGCACCTATCTGCTGTAACTTTGGTTACGCTTTTGGATACAAATTGGCAACAAAAGTTTGAAGTAGAGCTTTTGGATATTGGATTTAAGGGTTGTATACTATTTTGTGGTCCCTATGATTTTGGTGAGTTTTGGATGAATTTTCCCGTTCTAGATACCATGTTAAAGGGTATTTCGGGTGTAAAAAATAAAAAAGAAGTTAAAAACAGTGTATTCGCCGATTATCTGAATCCATTGCCGGCAATAACCAAAGATTTTCCTCGCTCGTTAGTAGTTATGGGCGCTCAAGATTTCGTAACAAATCCACACGCAAGAAAACTTATGCGTATATTTGACGAATTGGGCGTTCCTTATGAAAAACACGTATCGAAAAATCTTTTTAATTCATTCCATTGTTTCCATTTGAAAATATGGATGCCCTCGGCAAAAAAGGCCATGAAAAGAGCTTGTGACTTCGTAAAAGAAGTGATATTATAAAATAAAGAGGAGCAAAATTATGAAGAAGACGCTTGGAACCATTCAAAACATAATGAAAATTGGTAGAGTTATTAGCATTATCGTGTTAGTTTGCGCCATTATAGGTATGGTTGGCTCTCTAATCGGCGGTATATGTGTATTCGCTGTAGGCGAAGAAGTCATTAATGAGAAGATAGAAATGGAAGACGGTACCGAAGTTACCTTTGGTGAACTTGTTTTTGACGAATATCTTCCCGGTATAGAAGCGGTATATGCAATGATGATAGGGGCGTTTATTGCTTGCTTAGTGGAGGTTATCATTTCTGCAAGGGCACAAAAATATTTTAAGTTTGAGATTTCGGAAGGCACTCCTTTTACTTTTGAGGGTGCAAAGAAATTGAAGAATTTTGGTATCGTAGCCATAGTTTTACCCATTGTAGGTAGCATTATAACGGAAGGATTAATTCTTGCATTAAGCATAATGAATCCCGATGCACTTTTTGGAGATATCACCTTTACGAGTTCCATTGGTACCGGTGTTATGGCAATACTAATAGCCCTAGTATTTAAGCACGGTGCAGAGCTAAACGAGGTTCAAAAGCAAGCCAACAAAGAAAAGGAGGCTCTCGAAAAGAAAGCTAAAAAACTAGAAGAAAGAAGAGGTTACTACTTCTAAAGATAAAATGAATAAAAGAAGGCAAAAAGCGGTGTTTAACACCGCTTTTTTTTGTGAAAAATACTAGCCTTTTATTTGTTTTTTATGTTTTATTCCCAAAAACATCTTCCAATCCCAAAAGAAAATCAGTAGACACGTCAAAGTATTTTGCGATACCACAAAGAACGTCCAAAGAGGGCAAGCTAGTTCCATTTTTTAGGTTGGTAATCGCTTGTTTAGAAAGATTTAGAGCTTTAGCTAGTTCGGTTTGCTTTACCTTTTCTTCAGATAATAACTTATTAAACATTTGAGTGAATTTCATATATATATAATATAAACCAAACAAGTAAACCAATACTTGACAGTACACTATTGGTGTACTATAATTAAATCAAAGAAAGGGAATCTGTTTTTCAATATGGAGTTTGAAAAAAAATCAACAAAAAGTTGTGTAATTCAACATATTGTTGAGGCGGTTTTTCCACAAATTGTTGATTTTTGCGTTATAATTAAAGAAAAAACGGAGACCAGTTATGATTGGAGAAAACATTAAAAAACTAAGAGTTTCTAAGGGTTGGACTCAAAAAGACCTAGCTAATAAATTGTTCGTTACCGCCCAAGCTGTTTCTAGATGGGAAAATAACGAAGTGGAGCCTTCTGCAACGACTCTTTATGAAATGAGTAGGATATTTGAAGTATCCATTGACGAATTATTTGGCAAGAGCGCGCCGGCACCTTTAGTAGAAAAAGAATTAGTCGTAGAAAAGGAATACGTTTATAAAGAACCACAAAAGATTGTTGCCGTTTGTTCGCAGTGTGGGAGAGCAATATATAAAGAAGAAGATATCGTATACGACGGTATCAAAAAAAATAGTACGGCAGTTTGTAAAAGATGCTACGAAAAAAACGAAATGACTCGTAAGGAAAGGGAAAAAAATGAACTTAATTCAAACATTTCCTACGGAGTTAAACAACGGAAAAAGTCTTTTCTATGGGGAAGCATTATAACTGCAATCGTTCTATCAATTGCCATTTGGTTTTTAACTTGGATAGAAGCCGGTGGCGGGGCTATAGCGATAGGTATAGTTTTTTCCATTCTTTTATTCCCCTTTAGTTCCTGTTTATTCCTAAAGAACAATTTTATAGGAGATATGATGATGGAAATTATTTCGTGGGGTTTTGTCAAGTTCCCAGGGATAATTTTTGGACTTAGTTTAGATGGATTCATATTTTTTATATTAGTAAAACTATTATTTTGGTTACTTGGCATTCTATTAGCTTGCGCATTTACGATACTTGCATTTTTAATTGGCTTAATTGTTAGCTTGTTCGTATATCCGTTTGCAATAGTGAAAAGTATTAAACACCCCGAAATGAGCAAAAAATTTTTTTAGAAAAGGAGAAAAAGTATGAAAAAAAGGTTATTATTGATAGTCGTAACGCTATTGTCAATCTTGTCCATAGTGGGACTAGTCGCTTGTGCCGGAGAAGATAGTCCAGGCGAAGAGAATCAAGGTGGGGATAACAATCAACCAGAGTTGTTAGAGTTTGAAAATATTTCTTTTGACGATCTAACGGTAGATTACGACGGCAACGTACATTCGATTACCTGTAAAGGTCTTCCAGAGGGAGCAAGCGTAAGTTACACGAACAACTCTCAAAAGGAAGATGGTATTTATGACGCAAAGGCAGTCGTTTCCAAGGAAGGCTACAAAACAAAGACGTATGAAGCCAAATTAATTATTAATCTTACCTCCGAAAGAGTTGTTGAAGCAAGAGCAAATTCGGTTGCAAGTGCTCAACAAAACTATGATTTTAACATCAATTTAGCGGGGACCGTTTACGGAGTAATGGCACAAGGAAACTATGATGGAAGCTATAGATATAATTCCAATACGCAAGCCCTTACGTTCAAGAGAGTAACTAGCGGAAGCTTACTTTATGATGCAATAGAGTATATTTATAATACCGGTTCTTCAAAAGTAAAATTAAAAGCTAATGAGGACGGAGTGGTCAAAAGAATGTCGGTTGTTCCTCAAGAAGAGGAAGAACTTAATCTTTTGAATATTCCTTTTAGCGCACTCGTAAACCACGTTGACCCAAATAATCTTACTAATATTAAAAAGGTAGCACGCGATGGTTATACATACAAAGCAAATCTGGCTCTTGCATCGGACAATACGTACGTTCAAACCCTATTTACCATTTTAGGAGGACTAGGTTCGGAAATAGAGATCAAAGACGTTGCTTTTTCTAATCCTGCATCAGGCATAGATTTTTACTTTAATATGAACGAGGACAAAACTTTGCTAACGGGATTCAAGTACGAAGCAAAAATATCTTTCCCGGTAAAAGGAATACCTATTACTTTAACGTTAAAATATGCCCAAAATGATAATAATAGCGTCATTAATATTCCGTCAACGGAGGGCTTAATTTCTAACAATACCGATATTATATCGGAGCTAAACGTTATTAACGGTGCAATTGACGCTCTAAAAAATGCTAATGCATACTCTCTTGATTTTGAAGCAAGAAATGAATTTGACCCCGGTATTTATACCAATGCAATAGTTGATAAATACATTGCCAGAATGTATAAGAATACCAACGAAGGAAGAACCGACTTTAACCATTCTTATGAATATAAAGCACATTCCGAAGAAGATGGTGCAGAGACCTATAAATATACTATAGGAAATATCCAAGATGGTTCCGTTCATATGGTATCGAGAAAAGGGTCCAACGCCATTACGGCTCTTGACGGCGTAAGTGCGAACAGTCAATTCGATTATATTTTTAATGCCTCTATGGTAAATGCAAACGACGTTGACTGTATTAGCAAAAAAATAGAGGATGGCAAAGTATATTACTATATTTATACGAAGACCGCAAAAACTTTGGAAATTAAGGATATCATTACAGATATAATCAATTCCAACGAAGCGGAGGGCGTCGTTGACGTTAACAATTACTTTAATAACGAGGAAAACGAAATTAAAGATTCGGAAATCGTTATTGAAATGGAAGCCGGTGCAATCGTTAATATTTCTGTAAACACAAAGATAAAATACGTTCCTACTGCTGGAGAATATTCTGGAGATAAAATTACGTTAACAAATAGTATGACGTTGTCCGTTAACGAAAAATTGGAAGAAGCACAAGAATATGAAGCTCCCAAAAACACGGAAACCACTGTT
The DNA here is from genome assembly GCA_045535235.1 of Candidatus Stercoripulliclostridium sp. Classification (GTDB taxonomy): domain Bacteria; phylum Bacillota; class Clostridia; order Christensenellales; family DTU072; genus Stercoripulliclostridium_A. The sequence goes on along the minus strand of JAZSLG010000123.1, from coordinate 4,937 downwards.
TTTGGTGGATTTGGTCTTAATAATGCCAAGTATTATATTGGATAAACGCTAACAAAAAAAGAACAAACCCCGATCTTCGGGGTTTGTTTTATTATACAAAAAAAAGACGAACTTAATCGTTCGTCTTTTCGTGTGGTGGAGACAATAGGACTTGAACCTATGACATCTTGCTTGTAAGGCAAGCGCTCTCCCAGCTGAGCTATGCCTCCACTTGGTGACCCCTACGGGAATCGAACCCATGTTACCGCCGTGAAAGGGCGATGTCTTAACCGCTTGACCAAGGGGCCTCTTTTGGTAGCGGCGGTCGGACTCGAACCAACGACCTGCCGGGTATGAACCGGCCGCTATAACCAACTAAGCTACGCCGCCATACCAACGTTTGGTTAACGCCTAAATATAATAACAAGTAAATTTTAACTTGTCAACTATTTTTTATAATGCTTTTTGGAAAAATTTTAATTTTTATATTATTTTCTTTCTTTAATTTTTAAGGTTCTCAAAAATTCTTTTCGTTCTTCCGTTATTCTATAACTTTCTATTGCTTTTTGTATGGTTTTGTTGCGTACCCAAATGGATAGTTTGTTATCAACAAGATAGGGAAGAGTTTCGTCATACCGTTTTGCAAGGGCGGTAGCAAAATACCAAGCAATCATCATATTAACGTAATAACGTTCGCTCCTAACGTTACTAACTCGTTCCAAATACTCAATTTTGAATTTGTCGTCGAGGTAGTAGGAAAGTAGCATACCGATTCCAATACGTACGGCGTATTCTTCGGAGCTATCCAAATATTTCATAATCGAGTTGATAAAGTCATCTTCGTTTCCCTTAATGCATTTTGGCCTTAATCCATCTGCCGTAGCCCAGTTGTCTACGTAGGGAAGGAATTTTCCCAATTCTTCTTTGAACTGGGGATAGGGCATAAGGGAAATTATAAAGGAGTGTAAATTATTTTCTTCATAATATTCGTGTGGTAAGTCGCGCAAAAATGCCCAAAAATCTCCATTTTTATACAATTCTTTTGCATAAGCACGTAGCTTTGGCACTCTTACGCCAAGTATGGTGTTTGCGTCTATGGTGGGCATAAGAGGCGCATGGAATGCTTTGTATTCTTTATCGGAGAGCGAAATTAAGTTATCACGAATGTTTTTTATCATATTAAAAGTATAACACACCCTCAAAAAACTTGAAAGTTTAATTTATATAGATTAAAATATAAATACTAGTTCAAAGGAGAAAGCCAAATGGAATACAACTATAAGACTAAGGGCGTATGCGCCATGAAAATAAACTTTAATTTGGAAGGAAACGTAGTAAGTAACGTATCTTTTCTTGGTGGATGCAACGGCAACCTTAAGGCAATATCTACCCTTGTAGACGGCATGACCGTTGAGGAAATAGAAAGCAAGTTAAAGGGCAATCGTTGTGGCTTTAAGAACACTTCTTGCGCCGATCAGCTCGCAATTGCAGTAAGAGAGGCATACGAAAAGAGCAAATAGAATAAGCTACTTTTATCCAAAGAGAAGGACTAACGTATTTTTTCGCTAGTCCTTTTTTGTTAAGGGGTTTTTTCGCGAAAAGATACGACGTAGCCTCAAAAGAAAATTAATATTATTTAGCGTTTTTATATGAAATTAAAATATGAGTAGGGGCAAATAATAGTGATGCAATAAGGAGTAATATTGACCCACCGATAACGCTACTAAATAGAAAAATTGCCGATGGAATTATGGAGAGAGCTAGCGCTCTAAAAACACCGCTTTTGTTCCAACAAATCGCCCATATAGTGCAATAGAGGACAACAAGCAAGGAGTTAACGATGAGATATACTAAAAAAGCTTCGTTAAGCCACCAACCAAAACAAGTGCCGGGTACGTTAAAAATCATAAAAACAAAACAACCCAATCTACCTATTTGCTCTATAATCTCTACGGCTTTGTTGTGCCATTTGTTTACAAATCCATTTTTACGTTTTACGGCAAAAATAACGTTTGGAATCATTATAATGATTATGAGTATTAGACCAAACGCATTAAACCATCCCATACGAATTTCCTCAATTTTTATTGGTAGATAGTTATTCAGGCTTTTTTGCCTCAAATGATTTTATAAGAACGTAGAACATGTCGTACACGTGGTCGTTTCTCGAAATTGCAGTATTGAGAGGGGAGATTTCGTCTATTTTGCTAATAGACGTGCCGAAGCAAACGCAGTCTCCGTCAACGTTAAAAAAGGCTTGCAATGAGTAGGATTTATTTACATTAGTTATTATTTTCATAATATTAATAAAGCAAGGCTTTCCGCGGAAAGTGGTCGATTTATAGAACACCGGATTCATGTAAGTTGTAGACTTCACGCTAAATCCCTGGGCGTTGTCTTCTATAAAATCATTAACGTCACCGGTAGCAGTCGGGTCTTTTTCCAAGTCTTTGAGTGCGCTTTTCAACTCCTCAATGAAACAATCTTCCCAAGGACCGTAATCGCACACACTAACAATGTCGTAGCCATTCCCACGTGGGCGTTCGATGGCAAAACCATAAATGCAAGGGACCAATTCGGTTGAGAGGATAGAAAAATCGCGGTAATACTCGGGCTGGATAACGTGCCAGCCTTCCGGAAGGTTAAAAGTAAACTTGGATTTAGACATGATACCACCTCCTAATATTATTTTACAACCATTGTCCAGTGCTGTCAATATTGAAATAGTGAGGGGATGATAGGATAGCAATCCAATACCTACAAAGACGGCGTAAGCGATTTGTTGGTGTTAAACAAATAAAATGGAAACGTGAAGGGCTAGTAGCGCAAGTATCATTACTGGAATACTTATGATTACGCCGTATCTCATAAAGTGAATAAAGGAAAGGGGTTGTCCGTTCTTTTTGAGAATGGAGAGCCACATGATGCCGGCAAGTGCGCCTACAGGCGAGAGGTATGCACCTATGTTTGAGCCGATAACCGAGGCGTAAAGGGCACCGTAGAGTTCTCTACCGACGAGGGGAGAAATGGAGAGAATATCGGAAAATAGCACGCTCATAGGTATGTTATTAAACACGTTTGCAGAAAGGAACGATGCTAGTCCGTAAACGAATATGCTGTCGCCTTTGCTAAAGAGGTTTGCAATAATTTCCGTAACCCCGGAGAGGTTGAGGGAAAGCACAATAATAAACATGGAGAGAACAAAGGGAACAAGGGCGTAGGGTAGGCGCTTTAGGACGCGAAGATATAAAGAAAGCCCTTGCCTTTTTATTATGGTATAAACTAGGGTTATAACCACAAGGCTACCAACTATTACGGCAACGGCAAGGTACATTTCTATGCCAACGTAGGAGCATATAGACAGAGCGATTATGGCAACGACAAGGTGAACGACGCCGGTTATAAGCATAAATTTGTCCCCAAGGTGAACGGAGTCTTGTACTATGTGTAGGGGTTCTTTTAGTTGCTTGTGGAAAAGGGCAAGAAGAATAAAGTATGCACCTACGGCACAAAGCAAACTTGGCAAAATCATTACTTTTAGGTAACTAAAAAAGTCAATTCCGTCACCCGTTGCGAGGTAAATGTTCGTTGGATTGCCGATTATCAAAGTCATGCTAAGTGTGTTAGCAGCGACGAATTCGGCAATTAGATAGGGCATAGGGTTTATGTGTACTTTTTTTGAAAAGTGCAAAATAAAGGGGGTAAAGGTAAGAATAACTACGTCGTTGGAAGTAACTGCGGTAAGGAGAGAAACCATCAAGTAGAGCATGAGGAACAAACTCTTTTGGGTGGATTTTGCGTGTCTAACTGCAAAGGACGCAAGGTATTCGAAGAGGTTCATTTCGTCCAAGAAGACGGAAAGGAAGGTCATTCCAAAGAATATGACGAGTAACTTTAGTGGGTTAACCGAAGTATCGCGCGTAAGACCTTCCCAAGCGGTACTAATATCTATGCAACCAAGGGCCAGTAATGAAATAGCACCGCCGAGGGCTATAATCCAGTAGAAACTAATAGATTTCCCTCTAATTGTAAGGCTGGGTTTTAGCACCAAAAATATTAAAATTTCCACTATGGTAAGCACGCTTACCGCAACCGTCATTATCATCCGAATTTTTCTCCCGACGTATTATAGCACAACGCAAAAAAAGTGCATAATAAAAGAGAGGTAGTTATTAAAATTTTTTGATGATATAATAAAGCAAGTGTTGACGGGATAGCGAAAGGATGTCTCGCGTAAAGTAGGATAGTATACGATAGAATAGCACGTAACTAACGATATTAGTAATACATACACAAACACAAAGCGTTTGCTTTCGCCAGGTTTTTGCCCAAGCAAAATGCCAAGCAATTGGCTATAATGTGAGCAATGCGAACTATCATTCGAACAAGGTGAGTCAATGCAAAAACTAATGCACCCGATTTGCTAAAGCAAACGGGTGTACTATTCCATCGCGACGGCAAAAAGAAAAACACGCAAAATCGCGTGTTTTCTTTTTGGTCGAGGTGACGGGTTTTGAACCCACGACCTCTTGGTCCCGAACCGTAAAAGCCTTGTAAAATAAGTGTTTTTGGGTGATTTTCGATGCTTTTTAGTCTGAAATCACTGCTTTCGTGTGCTCTTACTCGCACTGTGTCCACACAGTCCAAGTCCGTAGATGGTCAAAGGTGTGGTCAGAGCAGATTTTTACGAGAACTCGCGCACCTAACCGACATAGCAGTTCGTCGTTCTTTCTGCCAATAGTATAGCATACATTCGAAACGATTACAAGGCCCCTGCTCAAAATGCAGATTTTGAGGTGCAGAAGTCAAAGAAGACGCCTGAGGAAAAAAGTTGAATTTGTTTCAAAAAAGGTCTGGACTTTCTCACCCTTCTGTGGTATTGTTGTGTGCTGACAGGAGGTAAAAACAATATGGATATTATTAACGAGCTATGGTACGGCAACATCTCACCATTTGAG
>JAZSLG010000077.1:0-29181 GCA_045535235.1 Candidatus Stercoripulliclostridium sp. | reverse complement strand
CAAGGAGTTGTAGTTAACACTTGTCTTCCTAAGACCGCTTGGCCTCCGACTTCTTTTCTACCGCCAATAATCTCTTTTCCTTCAAGCGAACTCCAAGAAAAATTATCTACTTTGTTTCTGCCAATTAAGAAAGAGCCGTCTTTCGTGGTTAGCTGACCAAAAACGATGGGATAATTGCTACTGCCACCGGCATTAACGTAGATTGCAGTTTCGGGACCGGCAAGACCAATATCTGCCTGCCCACTCATTATTGCGGTCATTGTTTTATCGCTACCGCCACCGTTTGTCAGTTCTACGTTTATGCCTAGTTCTTCAAAATATCCGTTATTAATTGCTACGTATAGAGGTGCATAAAAAACGGAGTGAGTTACTTCGTTAATTCTAACTAATGTTCCATCGTTATTTTTGCAACTGACTAATGAAAATGTGGCTAAAGTTAGTAGTGCCACGACGAGTAATACTGTAATAAATTTTTTCAAATAAACCTCCTAATAACACTACATACTATGAGCGCAAATTAAGAGTGAGTTACACTTATTTACAGTTAAATTTCACCTAATGAACTTGAAATGGTTTTATATATATGTTATATTAGTAAAGATGAAAAAGATTGGTTTTATAATTACGATTTTAATTATTACGTTAATGGTATCCTTATTAATTAGTATGGGTACTGTTGCTTTTGCGGAAAACGAGGTCACTATATCCCATATAACTAAAATTAGCTCCGATGGAGAAGTGGTGGAATATAATAATGCCTATTCTAGAGACGTTACTATTAATTATACTTTTGAAACGGCAAGCGCTTTCTACGTTAACGTATACGAGTTTAACGGTGGCATTGCCCCCATACGAACGAGTGAAAATATACTAGTCGTTGACAAAAAAGGGAGTTACACCGTAATTGACGACGGTGAACTTAGGGTGGATTGTATTGCACTTGATGAAAATGGCGAAGAGTTGGCTTCCATATCCGTTGTAATAAGGTCGGACGTTAGCGCTCCTGAGGCTCCGAGTATTGATATCGACGGAGTTTTGCAAGTATCTCATTCGGAGCCGTTTAGCGTACTTTACGTAGTAAATTCTGATGCTCTTTCCGGCGTGGATTTTACTCGTTCTACCTATTGTTTTAAGGACGTTGAAGGAAACGTTGTAAAAGAGGGTATCGTCACGAGCGACATTAGTAAAGCAAGCATAAGCGATATTAACCAAAATGGCACTCTTATTTTTACAATATATGATAAAGCCGGCAATTTTGTTGTAACGGAAAGAAAGTACGACCAATATTACTACGTTAGCTCTGGTGCCCCTGCGATTGTAGTAACACCGTCAAGCGGATACAGCCCCAACGTTATGGTATCTTTATCATGGCCTCTTGGGGTAAGCAGTAAGTACTACAAATTGATAGTAAATGGTAGAGAACAATCACGCACGGCTTATACTGCGCCGTTTAGTATAACTCAAGAAGGCACTGTGGAAATTAGGGCGTATTATTATGAAGAAGGTGAGCAAACCTTTGTATCAAAGACTATAACCAACGTTGATAAAACGCCTCCAACTTCTTCCAGCATTGCGGAAACGATAAGGGTAAAAGTGGACCTTACGTCTTCTTCGCCCATTGTATTATCGCTTACTCCAAACGATGCTAAGAGTGGGGTTAAGAGGGTATACCTCAAAAACTTTGGTACGGAATTTACTAAGAATGACGTTACGTCGTTTTCATTAGACGTAACTGCAAGATTGGGGACTAACGTAGTTATAGTAGCGGAAGATAATGCAGGAAACGTTACCGAGTACAATTACCCGTTAAACGGATATGACAAAGAAAAAATTAATTATTACAATAGCGCCTTTAATAATTTGAACGAAGATGCCTACGATACCGTTGCTTGGAGTGAATTATTAAATGCTTACAGTAGATTATCCAACCTTTTAAGTCATCCCGATAGCAGTAGCGGAGATATATCTTCTTATTCCAAAGCAGTAGATAGGGCAATAGAAGGTAAACACGAAGTTAAGGTAACCGTAGTTGAAAGTATAGATGGCTTAATTAACGATTTTAGCGCAGAGGTGGCAAGTGGTGCAACTGACGTTAAAAAGGGTGGAAAACTTAATTTGGCGGTCAAAAAGATAGCCACTAACGAGGGTGAATTAAATGAGAAAATAAGTGTTGGTGGCACTATTGCGAAGTTCCCTTCCTACGAAGGATACGGTTTTAATTTGGCGCTAACGGACAGAGAAAACAAGGCTGTTACAATCTACAACCAAATGAGCGTTTCGTTAACTATTCCAGGGGTTAACAAACTTGCAAAGGTATACTACGAAAAGGACGGTGTTCTCGTTCAACTATCGTCTTCTATCTCAAACAACGTTTTAACTTTCCAAACGGAAAACTATGGTAACTTCTATCTTATCGTGGAAACCGATATTCCCGTAGACCCTGGTAAGGGTTTGATGATAGGGGATAAATTTTATCCTCTTAATCTTCTTCTTATAACCGGAGGAATAATATTGGGAGCCATGCTTCTCGTTGGTATACTTACCCCGGTTATCTACAAATTGATTAAAAATAAAAAGAATGCTGGAAAGAAATTTAACTATTTGAAATAATGGTAAAATATTTTTCATATTTATAATTGTTTTATTATGAGAGGGAATGTGAGTATGAAAAAAAAGGTAATATTAATTTTATTTATCATTCTTATTTGTGGCATATTATCGCTTACAATTTTTTCTTGCACTCCAAACGTTGGGGAGGACGAGTCTAACGGCGTTACGGACGACCACAAGAACGAGGAAGCTAATCCTCCACTAATAGAAGATCTTCCTCAAGACAATCCACAAGAAACTCCCAAGGAAGAAGAAAACAGGGAAAGTTTCCAATTTACAGTCGTCAACGAGGATGATACGAAAGGCGAAATTGTTGATTCGAGTGGGGTATACGAAGAGGGTAGTTTAGTATTGTTATCTGCAACTATCCAAAGCGTTTACGGATTTGAAGGATGGTACGATGAGGATGGTGTTTTATTGAGCGATGATATGCTATATACCTTTAGTATGCCACGTGAAAGTAAGCAAATAACTGCAAGGTGGACTGTTAATCCTTCCCTTAATGCATTCGAGTATGAGATTGATGGAGAAAAAGTAACGATACTCGGGGCATTATACGACGGAATAGAGAACCTAGTTTTACCTGAAGAGGCTACGGATTTGGGGGATTTTGCATTTAGCGAGAACGTCAATTTAACAAGTGTTGTTTTACACTCCGGAGTGGTAAACGTGGGAGCTGGCACTTTTAAGTCATGTACCAATCTAGCTACTGTTACGCTTGGATCCGGGGTGAAAACTTTGGGCAGAGAGTGCTTTTATGGTTGTGAAAATTTGGAAAATATTATTTTAACGGAAGGTCTTTTAAGTATTGGGCCACGTTCTTTTTATAACTGTAAAAAGCTGGCGGAAATAGATATTCCTACTACCGTAGGTGCAATAGAGGACTATGCTTTTAGGAACTGTGTAAGCCTTAAAGAAGCCGTAATTCCGCAAGGAGTAAACGTTATAAATGCCTATCTTTTTGATGGATGTACTTCGCTGGAACGAGTAACTTTGCCCGAAAGCGTCACTTTTATAGATAATAATGCTTTTCATGGATGCAATAGGTTGGTTTCTATTAATATCCCATCAAGAGTAACCTATATTGCAAGTAAAGCATTTGCAAGCAGTGGCATAACGACGATTACAATACCCGCGAGTGTTACAAAAATTGGAAAGCAAGCATTTGAAAACTGTTATGCTTTGGATGAAATTATATTTGAAAAAACCTCGTATTGGTTTTATACTGAAAATATTGCTATTTGGAACGCCATGGAGGGCGGTATATTCGTAAACGTTTCCACTCCAAGCGATAATCCTAACAAATTTAATCAATTATACGCCGATAAATATCTTTATTATTCCGATACTATATAAGGAATAAAAGTAGGGAGCGAAAGCTCCCTTTTTTATTCGTAATCAACGATACCTAATATATAATCTGCCTTTACGTCCAGCAGTTTGCAAAGTTTTGCAAAAGTATCAAGAGCCGGGAAAATATCCAATTTCATATACTTTGATACCGTTTGTGCAGAAACACCAATTTCTTTTGCAATATCTTTTTGCTTAATAGACGAGCCTTTTATTGCTTCGCGCAACCTGATTTGAATGCCTTTTAATTCCATTTTTGCCACTTCCTTTTATATTTATATAAAAGTAGTATCGCACATTATACGATTTAATACTTGACAATCGTATATTAGGCGATTTATATTTAATTTATAATATTAACCTTCTATAACGTAGCGTTCAACGTTTCCTACAGCGGCATCGTTGACAGCTCTGATGACGTTTTCTACACTTCTAGCGGCGTTGTGCCTGCTTTGACGATAATGCTTTAGCATAATCGTCGCAATCTAAAATCACGCTAGTGGTAGCGTTAGGGTATTTACCCCGCTACTGCTAGCGAAAGGGCGCGCTTGCGCGACAAATAATTAAAGATTATGAAAAAACCGCACTTTAGATAAAGTGCGGTTTTTGAGTCGCATTTGCAATGTTATTACAATATCCTAATACTAATTATATCGCTAATATCTGCAAGGGTGGATACAAGATTTTCGTCTACCTCTAGTGAGATATTGTCGTCGGTATCTATTATTGCGTATCCTATTGTGCCACGCTCTGCGTAATTAAAGGAGCAAGCGATAGTGGATATAGCCTCTTTTATATCGTTTAGCGCATTAGTTTCTGCATTATATATTATCGTTATGCGGTTTGCCTCTTTGCGTTCCACTTTAATATTAGGGAAGTTTACCGAGTTTATTACGTTGCCGTTTTCAAGGTATTCTTTTATTTGTGCGCTTGCCATAATGGCACAGTTTTCTTCGGCTTCCTCCGTACTTGCACCAAGGTGTGGAATAGCAATAATGCCTTTAACGTTCAAGCAATCTTCGCTTGGGAAATCAACCACGTAGCTTCTTACTTTTCCATTCTCTAAAGCCTCTTTAACGGCGCTAACCTCAACTAGTTCACCGCGTGCCATGTTTAGTATTATTACGCCCTCTTTCATTTTACTAATAGCATCGGCGTTAATCATACCGCGAGTGGTAGGTAGTAGGGGAAGGTGTAAGCTAATATAATCGCTTACTGCGTATATTTCGTCAAGCGTATTCACCACGGTAATATATTCTTCGTTACCCTTGTAATAGGGGTCGTAGCCAATAACTTTCATACCAAGTGCGTTAAGTGCATTAGCAACCTTAATACCTATTGCACCAAGTCCAACTATACCAACGGTTTTGCCGAGTATTTCCGTTCCACCAAAGTTTGACTTGCCTTTTTCTACTTGTTTTGTAACGTCGGCACCAGTCAAGGTATTAGCCCACTTGTTACCACCAATAATATCGCGACTTGCAAGGAATACACCGCAAATTACTAGTTCTTTAACAGCGTTTGCGTTAGCACCGGGTGTGTTAAATACGCATACACCTGCATCAGTCATTCTATCAAGAGGTATATTGTTAACGCCCGCACCTGCTCTACCAACGCAAAGTAGGTTATCATTAATCTCATACTCGTCCATCTTGAAAGAGCGTACAAGTATCGCATCGGGACTTTCTACGCTATCGCTAACCGAGTAATCTTCGTTTAATACGTCGTAAATTTTTTTGCTTATTTTATTTAGCGTAAGTATATCAAACATTATTTGTTCTCCAATTCAAATTTTTTCATAAACTCAATAAGAGCTTTTACACCTTCAACAGGCATAGCGTTATATATGCTAGCGCGCATACCGCCTACAAGCTTGTGACCTTTTAGAGATACTAGACCTGCTTTTTCCGCTTCCTTAACGAATTTAGCGTTTAGTTCGTCGTCACCGGTTACGAAAGGTACGTTCATAATGGAACGGTCTAGTGCGTTAACAGGGTTGGTGAAGAGCGCACTATTATCAATAAAGTCGTAAAGAAGTCCGGCTTTATATTCGTTTATTTGTTGGATAGCCTTAACACCGCCCAATTTTTTCAAGTGACGGAAAACGAGCATTGCCATGTAAATGGAGAAGCAAGGGGGAGTGTTATATAGTGAACTTGCATCGGCTTGGGTTTTGTAAGCAAGCATGGTAGGACAAATAGGCATTTCCTTGCCGATTAAATCCTTTCTTATTATAACAATGGTAACACCTGCGGGTGCAATATTTTTTTGTGCGCCGGCATAAATGAGGCCGTATTTGTTAACGTCTATTACCTCGGAGAGGATGTTAGAGGAATGGTCGGCAACTATAGTAGCATCGGTTTTTGGGAACGTCCTATCGGTATATCGGGTACCGAAAATAGTATTATTTTGAGTAATGTGAACGTAATCTATATCGTCGCGGAAAGTAATGTTTTCGGGAATATAGGTAAAGGTCTTGTCCTTGCTGGATGCGGCTATTTGAATATCACCGTACTTTCTTGCAGCTTTTTCTGCTTTACCTGCAAAATTGCCGGTCACTACGTAGTCGGCTCTGCCTTTTTGCAGTAAGTTAAGAGGAATTGCATCAAATTGTTGGGAAGCTCCACCTTGTACGAAAAGTATTTCATAGTTGTCAGGAACGTTTAATAATTCTCTTAGTAGAGAAAGCGCTTCCATATGAATGGCGTCGTACCATTTTGAACGGTGGCTCATTTCGGTAACGCTCATGCCACTTCCTTGATAATCAAGAAAATCTTTTTGTGCGGAGAGTTTTACTTCTTCGGGTAGCATGCTAGGGCCTGCGGAAAAATTGTAAACTTTCATAATTAATCTCCAAATTATAATATAATTTGTGTTCTATTATACAACGAAAATATTCGCATGTAAATAGTTAATTTCAATAAATGTTAAAAACCTTGTAAATATGACACTTGAATAATATTTAGAATTGGTTTATAATATACACGAATACAGATATTTGAATAAAAGTTTTTATATTAGGAGAAAAATTTTGGGCAAGAAAGCAAAATCAAAATTGAAATTGATATTTTTGGGTGGCGTAGGCGAGATAGGTAAAAATATGACTGCATTAGAGTATGGTGACGATATCATTCTTATTGATTGCGGTATGACCTTCCCCGACCCCGAAATAAATCCGGGAGTAGATTTTATAGTACCGGATTATAGCTATTTGTTGGAAAATAAAGAAAAGGTCAAAGCAATCTTCCTCACGCACGGACACGAAGACCACATTGGTGCGTTGCCAGTTTTTCTAAAGGATATACCGGTTCCCGTTTACGGATCTAATATATCCATAGCTTTTTTAGATAACAAGCTACGTAGAAACAATCAAGACGAGGCCGATGGTAGAGTAGTGGAAGACGGCGACGTAGTGGAAATTGGTGCTTTCAAAGTAGAGTTTATCGCCGTTACTCACTCTATTGCTGGTGCATACGCTCTTTCCATAGAGACGCCTTACGGTATAATATTCTATACCGGTGACTTCAAGATTGACCACACGCCTGTTGACGGTAGACATACCGATTTAACTCGTATAGCGGAACTTGGCAAGAAGGGTGTTCTTCTCATGCTCCAAGACAGTACTAACGTGGAGCGCGCGGGTTACACTATGAGTGAATCGCAAGTGGGTAAGAGCTTGGATAATATTTTTAACGACAATAGGAATAATCGTATAGTTATAGCTACCTTTGCTTCCAACATTCATCGCGTACAGCAAATAATAAACGTTGCGATAAAGTACGGTAGACGTATCGCATTTAGTGGTAGGAGCATGGAGTCTATGGTGGAAATCGCTAAAAAAATCCACGCAATGAGTTACCCGGAGGACAGCATTGTTCCCCTTGATAAAATAAACGAGGTTCCTTACGATAAATTATGTATCATATCTACTGGAACGCAAGGTGAACACGATAGCGCACTAACGCGTATGGCGTTTAACGACCACCGTAAAGTAGTAATAGGCGACAAGGATACCGTTATCCTTTCTGCTTCTCCCATACCGGGCAACGAACGTAGTATTTACAAGGTAATTAATAATCTTTCCAAACAAGGAGCAAGAGTTATTTACGAAAGTTTGTACGAGGTTCACGCGTCTGGTCACGCTTGTCGCGAGGAACTAAAACTCATGCTTGCACTAGTCAGACCAAAGTACTTTATTCCGGTTCATGGAGAGTATCGCCACTTGAAGAAGCACGTTGAACTTGCAGTAGAAATGGGTGTACCAAAGCAACGTACTTTGATACCCGAACTCGGTTTTTGTATCGACGTAAGTAAAAAGGGGTTGTTGCAAGATACTCCGGTAAAATGGGGGTCGACCATGGTTGTGGACGGATTGGAAACCGACTACGAGCAAGTCCTTGATAGACGTAAGATAGCTGGTGAAGGCTTAGTAATTGCACTTGTTAAATTGGATAGTGCACATCAAGACTGCCCGGTAGAATTAATAACCAAAGGTACAACGTTAGACGACAAATTGATAGACGAATTAAAAGAAAGTTTGGAATATAAAGTTAGTGGCGGAGACTTTTACGGAATGTATCGCGAGGATGCAGAAAAAGTCATTCGCAAGACCTTAACTCGCATTTTTTATTCGAGAATTAAGCGTTGTCCTCTCATAGTACCTATAGTAGTTGAATAATGAAAACTTATCTGATTTTTACCGATGCACATAGGGCAGAAATTGCAACCGCCATTAAGCAAAGCATAAAGGCGGAACTTCCTAATGCAAAGGTGATTATAATAGACGACATGGACTTGCACGCCAATGCTATGTTAGACCTTATCGAATCTTTGACGAGTTTTAGGGTTAACAAGGAAAAACGCGAGGCACGCAGGGAAGAGAAAAAAGCGGAACGTAACGTTGATGAACTACCGGCGTATACTAACGAGTTTGTGGAGGACGAAGACAGTTATCAATCCATGGTGACCTATTTCAAAAAGTTTTCACCCGACGTCGTTATTACTATTGGATACGGGGCATTCCAAGAGGCTATTGCGACACGCGACCATCTTAATTCATCTGTCAAAGTAGTAAATTACGTTGATGATTATACGCTTAATAAAATGCTCGTTAGCCCATATATGGATGGTTATATAGTGGAAAATCTTCCCATAAAAAAACAACTAATGTTGCTAGGGATAGATGCAAAAAAGATAGCTATATCAGCATTTCCGATAGAGCAAAAATATTTTGATAATGAGCAATTAAATGGTAATCAAAGGCTATCGTTAAATCATTTGCGTCCCACCATGCTTTACCTTGCTAAAAACGAAAAGGTAGATCACAAGAAAAACGTGAATGCATTAAAAAAATACGAAGACAAAATTAATCTCGTCGTTTATTGTGGATACAATAGAGAGAGTTACAGATACTGCTTAAAAGAGGGGTTGAACGCCTTTAACGAAGGTATTTCGCTTCCCATGCTTTATGATAAAGCCGACGTTGTTTTTACAACTGGGAATACTTACGAATTGAGCGTTGCTCGAAGGATGGGAAAAATTATTTGCGTTATGGATAGTACCCTAGTAATGGAGCAAAGAAATTTTGAATATCTAAAAGGGGTAGTAGTAGATTGTACGGGAAACGATAAATTAAAAGACTTTTTTAAGACCTATTCAGGGAACGAGTACTACTCATTGTCACTACGTGCAAAGGTAGTTGCTCGCCCCGACGTACTAGGTGCTTTGGATAAAATATTAGGTTAGTCTTCCAGTCTACCACTTTCAAACATATGAGCTAAACGGGATTCCTTCATATCAGTTTGGGGAATCCATTTTTCTATAATTAGGTAAGATAAGGCGTGTAGAGTAAAGGCTACGCCACAAGCGAGCATGGTCCAACCAAAGTTATAGTTAAGATTAATTTGTTCACTGCCGATTTGTACTAGTAAGTTTGCTAAAAGCATACCTATAACGCTACTTAGGAAAGAGTATTTACCGTTTCGAGTAATCATGAATAGCAATATTCCGCTAACGAGTGCGTAAACCCAATTTGTGGTTGCAAAAAATTCGTTGCCGGTAAGATTTGCTATTCTAGTAACGGCGTAAATTAGTCCACCTGTTATTATACCTAGAGCCATTGCGACCATACTAGTTGATATTTTTCCAAGGACGAAGAAACAGACGAAAATACCAATATAAAATACTAGTGTACCCACGCTAAAGCTGAAGCCTTTTGCATTTATTACCGGTATAAAGTTTAGACCGATTACTAGGGCGAAAAAGATTAAGGGAATAATCCAACTCATTCTAAAATCTTTTAGAATTGGTTTACCTAGTCCCACTATAATCATTAAGGCAAGTATGCCCAAAATTATCATACTAATTAACATACAGATTTTCTCCTTTAATTATTGGGCTATCTAAAGCCTATTTTTTATTGTGTACGATTAAAAAAAATTTATACTATGTGAAAATTAAAAAGCAAAAATACTTCAATAGCTAATTATAAGATGGTATAATATTAATATGATAAAACTAATTCCCGCAAAAGTTAATAATCTAGTCCTTTTGGAAAATTTGGCAAAGGAAATATGGCACGAGTGCTACACCGATTTATTAGGTGAGTCACAAGTGGAATATATGATTAAAAATTTCCAATCTAACAAAGCCTTTGTTTCTCAAATTAATAACGGATACGAGTATTATTTTTTGGAATACGACGGTGAAGTAGCCGGGTACATTGGATTGCTACAAGAAGAAGACAAACTTTTTTTATCCAAGCTCTATCTAAAAAGTCGTTTTTATGGTAGGGGAATTGCACAAATGCTATTAAACGTACTCGTTGATAGGTTAAAAGAGAATGGTCTTATTGAAATGTATTTAACTGTAAACAAAGGAAACTTACGAGCAATTAGGGCATACGAGCGATTTGGATTTATAAGAACTGATTCTATTATAACGGATATAGGAAACGGCTTCGTTATGGACGATTACGTGTACACTTATCGTATATAATTTGTTTAATAGAAAAAAGAACCGAAATTTCGGTTCTTTTGTTTTTTTGATAAAGGATTGTGTTAAATTTCTTTTCTATCGTTTAAGGCCCGTGATAACGTCATTTCATCTGCATACTCAATTTCACTACCCATTGGGATTCCGCTTGCAAGCCTAGTTACTTTTACTCCCAAAGGTTTTAGTAGTTGAGCAAGATAGGTGGCAGTCATTTCACCGCTAACGTCCGGATTGGTGGCAAGTATGACTTCTTGTACACCGTCAAGACGAGTTAGTAATTCTTTAATACGAATTTGTTCTGCACCAATTCCCTTTTGAAAATCAAGGGCTCCGTGCAAAACGTGATAAAGTCCGTTATAGGTACCCATCTTTTCAAAAGCTTGTATGTCGCGCGGTTGTTCTACTACGCAAATAATGCTTTTATCTGCGTTTTTACAACGTTCACATACTTCTTGGTCGGTATAATTACCGCATTCTTCACAAAAATGTATAGTTTCTTTTGCCTCTTGTATAGCTTCTATAAACTCGGCGACTTCTTCATCTTTCATATCAATAAGATGATAGGCGTAGCGAGTAGCCGTTTTTAAGCCTACGGTAGGAAGCTTTCTAAAAGAAGCGATTAGCTTGGATAGGGCTTCGGGTTGCATTTTATAGTAGTCCTCCAAGTCCACCTGCTCCACCGGTTAGGGGACCCATTACTCTTTGTTGCTCTTCTTCGACCAGTTTCATGGCTTCATTAAAAGCTGCCATAATCATATCTTCAAGCATTTCTACGTCGTCGGGGTCAACTGCTTCGGGATTGATTTTTATGGAGGATAGCGTTCTATCACAACCCATAACTACTTCAACCATACCGCCTGCGGAAGTAGCAACTACTTCACTTTCAGCAAGTTCTTTTTGTGCTTCAGCAAGTTGCTTTTGCATTTGTTGTGCTTGGCGCATTAATTGTTGCATATTATTGCCACCGCCAAAGCCTCCGCCGTATCCGTTAAATTTTGCCATATAATACCTCCAAATTACTATATGCGAAAAAATCGCTTTCGTTATTTATTTTTATTTTCAAACTTGTTTCCAAAAACGTCAAGCAGTTTTACCATTTGCTCGTCGTTAACTTTTTTACCTGCACTTTTTGCGTTTACTACAAAAAATTGATAATCTTTGTCTTCGGTAACTTCTCTTAGCGCGTTTTCACAAAGTGCTTGGTTTTCAGTACCGTCAAAGAGCGATAGGGTGGCATTGTCGTCAATATAGAAAGTAAGCGTTTTACCATCGAGAGAGAATTTGTTTTGTTTGCTAAGCGCACGGTAGAGCATTATTTGGTCTTTTTCACGAAGCGCGGTGATTAATAGACCTACTACCATTTTTGCTCTCTCGTCTACTTTTATTTGCACAGTATTCTCTTCAAAAACGGTTTCTGCGTTATCTTTGGATGCGAACTTTGATAGTTTGTCTTCAATATTGCTCTTAGAAACTGTTGGTTGTGCAACCGGGGAACTTATAATAGTAGTGCCGGTAAGCGCACCTTTTCTTATAATCTTTTCAAGTTCATTAACGCGAGCAATGAGAGCATCGTTGGTGATCTCGGTTTTTAACTCGCTGGCTTTGACCAACAATGCTTCAAAAACGATACGAGGTTGGGTAGTATAACGAAGGTTTTGTTCGCTAGTAGCAAGAATATCCATAACTCTAGCGATTTGATAATTTTCATGCTCGTCGCCGAGTACCTTAACGAGAGCATGTTCGTTTTTATTAAATCCACATTTCCAACTGGGAAGATTTTTAATAGTAAGCAAATTGCGGAAAAATTCTGCTAGCTCTTTGTTAAGAGTATTAAGACCTTTTCCTTTTGCGTACACTTCTTCGGTTTTTGCAATAACGGTTGCCGTATCACCGGTTAAAATTGCTTTTGCAAGAGTATACAAAGTATCAAAATCACTTGCACCTAGTACTTCCAATACGTCTTCATATTTTAATCCGCTGGGACTGTAGCTAATGCACATGTCTGCTAATGAAAGCGTATCGCGAACGCTACCTTGACCATGGATAGCAAGCTGTTCCAAAGCTTGTATATCATAGGGGTAGTTTTCTTCATCAAATATGGATTTTAGCAACTCAATTAGCTCTTCTTGGGATACTAATCTAAAGTCAAAGCGCATACAACGTGATAGTATGGTTTGAGGGAGTTTGTGTACCTCGGTAGTTGCTAGAATAAATATAACGTGTGCCGGAGGCTCTTCCAACGTTTTAAGAAGAGCATTAAACGCTCCTATGGAGAGCATATGCACTTCGTCTATGATAAAAACTCTATATTTACCTAAAGAAGGTTGGAAATGTACGCTCTCTTTAAGGTCGCGTATTTCGTCAACGCCATTGTTGGAAGCAGCGTCCATTTCTATAATATCAACGTTATTATTGCTTTGTAGACCTTTACAAACGGCACATTTACCGCAAGGGGAGCCGTTTGCGGGAGAAAGGCAGTTTACAGCACGCACGAAAATTTTTGCATTTGAGGTTTTACCCGTTCCTCTTGTTCCTGTAAAAAGGTAGGCGTGTCCTAATGTGTCCGTTTTAATTTGGTTTATTAAAGTGGTGACTATATGGTTTTGACCAATAACCTTATCCCACGTTGACGGACGATATTTGCGATAAAGGGAAGTGTGTGCCATTATGCATTAATCTCCAAACTGTTAAGGAATTTTTCAAAAGCTTGTTGACCTATTTCCGTGTTTTTGAATACTGCGGTACATTCCAAAATCTTTACACAGGTATTGTTAACGTAGTTTACTACGGCTTGTTCTGCGTCGTCGTTTGAAAGGGTGGTACCACAATCGTTTGCAAGTTGTATTATCATACCCAAGTGCTTTGCAAGAGGATTCTTTTCATCGCTCAACTCTGCAAAGTTAAGAGGGGTTTTACCCGTCATAATATCTACGATTTGGGTTATTTCGCCGGCGAGTCTACCGGGAAGAATGAAAGTACCCATTGCTTCTATTAAACCAATGCCTTCTTTCTTTATGTTGTGCATATCTTCGGTAGGGTGATATATTCCGTAAGGATGCGTTTCGTCGGTACGGTTGTTGCGTAAGATGAGATACAAACAATATTCACCATCTTCCATAGTAGCGATAGGAGTAATTGTATTGTGAGGAGCATCTGTTTGAGCAAGTACGCCAACGTTTTCGTCGGTATACTTTCTCCAAGCGCCTAGTATTTTTTGTGCTACGGCTTCGATATCATTTCTGTTGGTACCGTTAAGTTTAATAACGCTATTGTACCAATCAAGTATGCCAATATTTACGCTTGGGTATTCAGCGGAAGCAAAAGCTTTTCTAACCGGACGAGTAAACATGGGAAGAACCTTTTTACCACCTTGATAATGCTCGTGAGCAAGAATAGAACCGCCTACAATAGGTAAATCTGCGTTAGAACCCAAGAAATAATGGGGGAATAACTCTACGAAATCAAGTAATCTCGTAAAAGTTTTTGGGGTTATCGACATGGGTTGATGGTTTTCGCTAATTGCGATACAGTGGTTGTCAAAGTAAACGTAGGGAGAGTATTGCATAAACCAAGGTTCGTCGTTAAGGAACATGGGGATTATGCGTATTGTTTCACGCGCTGGATGTCTATAAGAGCCTTCAAAGCCTAAGTTTTCTAGACAAAGCATGCATTTTGGATAATTGGTTTGAGGCATGCTTCTTTCCAATGCAACTTGTTCATTGGATTTTTCGGGCTTGGAAAGATTTATGGTAATCGTGAGGTCGCCGTTAGGACAATTTGCAGTCCATTTAATGTTCTTTTTAATATCGGGCATGCGGATATAATTGCTATTTACCGATAGTTCGTTTAGATAATCTGTAGCGGCTTCTATGCCTTTATTGCGAACTAGCGCGTCAAAATTGGACATTACGACACTTGGCGACGGCATAACTAAACCAATAATTTTGGTCTCATAAAGCAATTTTGCTTTTGGGTCGGCCAAGCCTTGTTCTACGGCGTAATCAACAATTTTATCAATAATTTCAGTTTGAAAATCTGGTAAAATTTTATCGGGGTTTGTGGGCTCGGTTAATTTTAACTCGGCAAGCAATCTATTGTGAGCGTAAACTGCATCGTAATAATTAAGACCAAGCTTTTCTTGGGCATAAGCTACAAGGTTGGCAACGTGTTTAGTAATGTTTGTTTTTTTTGACATAATTAAATCCTTAAAATTATCGTTTACTTATTAAAATATATGTGCTATAATAACACTATCCTATATTATACACGGAGAACACGATTTTGGCAATATTATATGATAAAAAAAGTTTACTGGAAAATGATAAATTTGTAAAGACCGCCAACGCATTGTATGGTGGAAACGTGGAAAAGACCGCAGAGCGCTATGAAGCACTTGCTAAGGCTCATAAAGAAAACGTTGAGGGCAAAATTATATTCTATTCTGCATCGGGTAGAATAGAGGTCGCAGGTAACCACACCGACCATAATAACGGCAAGGTCCTTTGTGCAGCGGTATCCGTCGACTTACTTGCTTGCGTAACTCCATTGGCAGAAGGAAAAATTATAGTTAAGAGTTTGGGTTACCCTATAGTTGAAGTTGATATCCGTGATCTCGATATTCACGAAGAAGAAAAGGGTGGTTCTTTTGCTTTGGTTCGTGGCGTATGTAAAGCTTTCAAAGACCGTGGATACAAGATTGGAGGTTTTTACGCTACAACCGTTTCGGACGTATTCAAAGGTGCAGGAATGAGCAGTTCTGCCAGTTTTGAAGTATTGGTTTCCGCAATATTGGATAATTTGTACAATGGTGACAGTATAAGTGCAGTAGAAAAGGCAATTATTTCTCAATATGCCGAAAACGTATATTTTGGAAAGCCTAGTGGACTAATGGACCAATCTGCTATCGCTTTAGGTGGCGTATCTTTTATTGATTTTGAAGATCCTACTTGTCCTAAAGTTGAAAAATTGGATTGGGATTTTGATGACTCAACCGTATTCGTAGTAAATTGTGGTGGCGACCATTGCAACCTTACTCCTCAATATGCTGCTATAAGAGAGGAAATGGAGGCAATCGCAAAGGAATTTGGTGAGGAAAAATTACGTTTTGTAAACGAAGACGAGTTCTATATGTCTATACCGGAACTCAAAAACAAGTTTAGCGGTAGAGCTATTCTACGCGCGATGCACTATTTCGAAGAAAATGAACGCGTGGAACTTTTGCGCGAAGCAATAAGAAGTGGAGATGAAGAACTTGCTTACGATATCATATCCGCATCAGGAATTTCTTCCTACCAAAAACTCCAAAACTGTTATGCGGAGGGCGACCCCAGTGAGCCTATCCCACTTGCCCTAGCACTTTGCGGAGCTTTAGAGGGCGTGCTTGCTTATAGAGTACACGGTGGCGGCTTCGCAGGAACCATTCTAGCTTTCGTAGATAACGATTACGCTGACGATTTCCATGAATTTATGGCACATACTTTTGGAGATGACAACGTCTATCGTCTTAAAATTAGAAACGAAGGCGGTACCAGACTTGATTTAGGAGAAAACGACTAATGTTATTATCTCAAAACATTCATTGGACGGGGCAAGTTGACCCCGTCGCTTTCACTGTTTTTGGCAGAGATATTGCTTGGTATGGTATTATCATTACTCTAGCAATGATAATTGGCTTAATAGTTGCCACTTTGCGTTGTAAAAAAATAGGTCTAACGTTTGATGATTTGGTAGAAGTGTTCATTTGTGTTATACCTCTAGCTATACTAGGCGCAAGAATAGGCTACGTTATGGTGCGTCCCGAATATTTTCCATCAGACTTTACTTGGAATGACTTCGTAAGAATTTTTGCAGTATGGGACGGTGGACTAACCATTATGACAGGCGTACCATTTGGCGTACTTGGCGCTTGGTTATGGTCAAGATGGAGGAAGGTAGATTTTATAGCCGTTGCTGACGTAGTTATGCCTGTTATCCTCCTTTCTCAAGGACTTGGTAGGTGGGGTAACTTTATGAACCAAGAAATATACGGCGCTCCAATTACCAATCCATCATTGCAATGGTTCCCAATGGCTGTATATATAGCAAGAATGGGCGGATGGTATCAAGCAACTTTCTTCTATGAAATGGTGCTTGATATTGCTTTCTTCGTTGCAATTATTGTAGTGCTTCGTCATCTTAGGGTTAAAGGCGCTGGCGTTTGCCTATATACGTTCTCTTACACGTTAATACGATTCGTTCTTGAGTTTTTCCGTGACGATGGTTCATTATATGACGTAATAAACTATAATCAAATTATTTGTGGTGTAATAGCTCTTCTTAGTGCGGGGCTTCTTGTTTTCCTAATTGTGCGACAAATTAAAAAAGGCGAAAAAATATGGTATGGAAAAGGTGGCATCCCCAAAGAATTATTGCCCCACGTTCAAATTGTTACTAAATCCAAAAAGGAAAAGAGTGAAACTAAATAGGAGTAATTATGAGAAATCTTACTTTACTAACCGATTTGTATCAACTTACCATGATGAACGGCTATGCGGAAACCGACATGGCTGATAGAGAAGCAGTTTTCGATTTATTTTATCGTCCTGCTCCCGGGCTTGATTTTGCCATAGTGGCAGGATTAGAACAAGCAATCAATTATATTAATAATTTGCATTTTGACGATAGTGATATTGCCTATTTGCGTTCTTTAAATTTATTTGGAGAAAAGTTTTTCGAAAGAATAAAAAAGTTCCGTTTTACTGGTGATATGTATGCTCTTCGTGAGGGAGAGATGATTTATCCTTACGAACCTATAGTTACCATTAAAGCCCCACTTTTTGAAGCTCAATTAATAGAGACCGCTTTATTGAATATAATAAACCATCAAACTTTAATTGCAACCAAAGCTATGAAGATGGCGAATGAAACTACGGGTGCTATATCGGAATTCGGTTTAAGACGAGCCCAAGGCCCAGATGCAGGATTATACGGTGCACGAGCAGCCATGATAGGAGGATGTTCTTCTACCTCTAACGTACTAGCCGGCAAAATGTTTGATATAAAAATTAGTGGAACGCACGCACATAGTTGGGTAATGAGTTTTAGTGAAGAGATAGAGGCTTTTAGGGCCTATGCTAAACTTAATCCAGATACTTGTTTGTTGCTTGTTGATACTTATGATACTTTGAAAAGTGGTGTTCCTAACGCTATTAAAGTATTTGATGAACTAAAGGCACAAGGACACAAACCTCTTGGTATTAGATTGGATAGCGGTGACCTTGCTTATTTGAGTAAGCGTGCAAGAGAAATGTTGGACAGGGCGGGCCATACGGAAGCTAAAATTTTTGCGTCCGGCGACATAGACGAGCATATAATAGCAGCTCTAAACGCCCAAGGTGCAAAGATAGACGTTTGGGGAATTGGAACAAAATTGATTACTTCAGCTCCACGTCCTGCTCTTGGTGGAGTATACAAGTTGGCGGAAATTCAAAATGGCAATGGCGAATGGGAGCCAAGAATGAAGTTTAGTGACACGCCTGAAAAGATTACGAATCCCGGATTTAAAACCATTTATAGAATATATGATGAAAAAGGTATGGCGGCGGCGGATTTGATATCTCTACGAGGAGAAAACATTGATACTACTAAACCTCTTACCATATTCCATCCTATAGAAACCTGGAAAAAAACCACTTTTGAAAAATACTCTATTAGAGAGCTTCCCGTATGCGTTTTTGAAAGAGGAAAGCAGGTTTACAATGTCCCAACCTTAAAGGAAACCATAGAGTTTGCTAAGCAATCTAAGAATGAATTCTACGAGGAATACAAGCGTCTGATAAATCCCCATACTTATAAAATAGACCTTTCAGATGCGCTTTACGATTTGCGTAAGGAATTGATGATGAAAAATCAAAAATAGTTTTAAGGCACTGGAAAGTGCCTTTTTTAATTGCAAAAAACGACGTAAAATTTCAAAAATTATCGTTCTTTTAAGGATATAATCAATCTATGAAGTGGTTAAGAAAGAAAAAGAAAGATAATAAAACGGAAAATCCGACGTCACGTTTACAAGTGGAAAGGATAGAAAGTTTAAAGGATGAAATACGTCGTTTAGAAAAAAGGATAGAGGAATACGTTTCTCGTGAAAGGGAGATAGAAGAAGTATTAAATTTCGCTAGACTTCGTGCTGAAGAATATGAAAAAGAATCCAAAATAAGATTTGCTTTAGAGAAAGAAAGGCTTTCTTGTTATAGGGAAAAATGGCAAAAAAGACTTGAAACTCTTAAAGATGCTGATAGATTAGGAGAAGAAATTTTAGAGTGCAACGAGTACTTTAAAAAGTTATCAAGCGAACTCGTTGAGATAATAGAAGGGAGAAAAATAATCAACGATGAGCCTAACGAAACTTTCGTTAGAGAAACGAAAAGATTAAAAGAACTCGGCGTTTCTAGTGCCTCTGAAAAGGTATTATCAGAGGATGACCTCAATAAACTATTATTACAATTTAACGGTTGATTGGGTGTCTTAAATCGAAAAATAGAGTACCTAAATATCGTATTTATAAGCTACCTAAATAACGCCTTTTGTCGTGTTGTTTAGGACTCCAGTTATTTTTTTATTAAAGGTATAACGTCGTTAAATTGCCAAAAGAAGTTCTCATGCGTACGAGTTTTATTTTACGTGCGCGAAAATAAGCTTGACTATTTTAATAAGTTATAGTAAAGTATAAAATGTACAAAAATTATTACTAGCGAGGTTTACTAATGGCTTTATTAAGAAATGAAGTTGCTGACAATAGAAAATGGGATTTAACTATTTTGTATAAGACGCAAGAAGATTATGAAAATGCCTTCAAAGAAGCAGAAAATGAAATTCCTACTATTTTGGAATATAAGGGAAAATTAAATAAAGATAATGCAATAGACTGCTTTAGAGCGAATAGCGTACTTTCTAGAAAAATTGAAAAGTTGTATACGTTTGCGCATTTGCAAAAAGACGAAGATACCTCTAACCAAGCCTCTCAAGCACTTGCTGAAAGGGCTAGTATGCTACTTACAAAGTATGCATCAGCGGTATCTTTTATTGAACCCGAAATTTGTAAACTTTCTACCGCTACCTTAAATGAAATGGCAGAAAGCAAAACTTATGAAGACTATTCATGCATGTTAAATGGAATAATTCGTGAGAAGAAGCATATTCTTTCCGCCAAGGAAGAAAAGATTATGTCGGAGATTTCTTCTTTTACCGGAGATTTCCAAAATATATTCATGATGCTAGACAATGCGGATTTAAAATTCAAAAAAGTTAATGCAGAAGGTGAGGAAATGGAACTTTCTCACGGTATGTATTCCGTATTATTGCAACATAAAGACCAATCTGTAAGAAAGGATGCTTTTAATAAGTACTACGATGCTTATCGCAACTCTATTAATACGATAGCTGCAACTTACTCGGCATCGGTAAAAAAAGATTGCACTTTGTCTTCTTTACGTGGTTACAAAAGTGCACTTCAACGCGCTCTATATGCCGACGATATCGATAAAAAAGTATATAATAATCTTATAAAGTCAGTTAAAAAGAACACTCCTGCGCTTCATAAATACGTTAAATATCGCAAGAAAGCACTTGGATTAAAAGAACTTCACATGTATGACATGTACGTTTCTATCGTTAATGATATTGACCGCGAGTACGAATATGAAGATGCTTACGCCATGGTACTTGAAGCATTAAAACCTCTTGGTGAGGATTATAGGAAGATAATGGAACGTGCGTATAACGAACGTTGGATAGACGTTGAAGAAACGAAGAATAAGCGTAGTGGTGCATATTCTTGGGGAATCTACGACGCTCCTCCGTACGTTTTACTAAATCATCAAAAGACTTTGCACGACGTCTTTGTTATAGCACATGAAATGGGACATGCTATGCATACCTATCATTCGAACGCTACCCAATGTTACGAAAAAGCAGACTATCGTATTTTCGTTGCAGAAATCGCCTCAACAGTAAACGAAGTTTTATTACTTAAGCATCTTTTGAAGACGGCAGAGGGCGAAGAAAGGAAATATCTTTTGTCTTATTACTTGGATATGTTCCGCACGACTTTGTTTAGGCAAACTATGTTCGCGGAGTTTGAAAAATATGCACACGAAGAATATGAACAAGGTCGTCCTTTAACAGCGGAAAATATGAGCGCAAAGTATTACGAATTAAACGAGGCTTACTACGGAAAAGGTGTTATTCATGATAAAGATATTGAAATTGAATGGGCACGTATTCCCCATTTCTATAATGCATTTTACGTTTATAAGTATGCAACCGGATTAACGACTGCGGTAAATATCGTTAATAAACTTTTGACCGAAGAAAACTATTTGGAAAAATATCTCAAGTTCCTTTCCACCGGCGGAAGTCTTTATCCGTTGCCTACCATCGAAATAGCAGGTATTGATTTGAAGAGTATGGAGCCGTTTGAATTTGCAATGAGTGAGTTCAAAAAGACTCTTGACGAATTGGTTACCCTATGAGTAAAAGAATTGCAATAACGTTAATAGTTTTAGCGTTAGTGATATGTATTGCCTACGCTATTATAGGTTTTACCACTTTCAAAGAGTGTCCCGTTCAAACGACAACGCCTAGTGAGGTTGTGCAAGCCGACTATAAAGCGGAATTGGTTTATAATGGGTTAATGTATAACTCTGGAGCTTATGAATATAGTGTCATAGCTACCGTGAACGTAGAAAAACTTACTAGAAACGTTACCATAGCGGAAAAAATGGCAATCGTACAACAAGCAAAGGATGCTATAACCGCCATTAAAACGGAATGGGAAAGTTATGGTTACAAAATAAAAAAACACGAGGAATATTCGGTTTCCGCCCGGATTGCATATTACGAAGATTACGACCAATTGGCATTGGCAAACAATCAAACCGGATATGATAAAGTGGAAAGCGATGCCATTACATATCGTGGACTGTTTTATAATAAAATCGTGTCGGAGAGAACTACGGTTTTCAAACAAGAAAGTGGTACGATTTTAAATAATGCCGAAGAAAAACTAAATACCATAGACGGAGTATCTCTCGGTGACGTATCTCTTGTTTATAACTATGGTACTATGTACAAGACGAGTACTATTGCATCGGATGCCGAGCAAATTTATCAATTTAACGATATAGAAACTGGGTTATATACTATAATCCATGAGTTTAGAATGACTAACGATAATAGGGGACGAATAATTACTCTCGTGCAAAATAGCCCCAACGTATATACTTGGTATTTGTTACCTGTAATTTGTAGCTTGCTTATAGCCGGCGTTACTATCTTGGTAGCAAATGCTAAAAGGAGTAAATAATGACGGAAACTAATGATAACAAAGTTGCTATAAAACGCTATCCTTCTAACAACGAAGCAGAACAATATTTGCTTTGTTGCATGCTAATAGATGGTGACGTAGCGTCTACGATTATTCCGGAAATGGATGATGGGTTTTTCTTTAATGCAACGCACAAAAAAATATTTAACGCGATGCACAAGTTATACGCCCAAAACGTATCTATCGATGCTATTACCGTTTACGATGCACTCGTTAAAGCAAATCAAGCCGATATAGACATTTTGAAATATTTGACGGATCTGAGTCAAATTACACCTAGTGCTGTAAACTATCGCGATTTCTTTAATATTTTACACCGCGATATGGTAATGCGCGCCCTTATAAAAATTGGAAACACGATAGCGGAGGACGCTTATCAATCGGATGATGCTGAAAAATCGCTTAGGAATGCCGAAACCTTAATTTATGATTTGGGTACCAAAGGGCTTGGAGTTAACAATGGCCTTGAGCATATTGCTAAGCCCGGTCAAAGATATATTGAAAGATTGCTAACCATGCGCAAGGACATCAATTCGGTTAAAGGTCTTAAAACTTATTACGATATTTTTGATAAGGTTACCAATGGTTTGCAAGCTGGTTCACTAATAATACTTGCAGCACGTCCTTCCGTAGGTAAAACCGCATTTGCACTAAACTTGGTTGCTAATATGATTAGAAATCAAAATGAGAGTTCAACGGTTGCGTTGTTCTGTTTGGAAATGTCGAGAGAAGACCTAGTACAAAGATTGCTTGCTATTAATACTGACGTCACTATGGACGCTTTGAGTTCAGCAAGATTTAACGACGACCAATACGACGAATTATGGAATGCGCACTCCGCGGCATCCAAGTGCCAAATATATCTTGACTATAACTCTAGCGCAACACCTGCATATATTTCTTCACAATGCAGAAGATTACGCAGTCAATCAACAAATAAAAAAATTGATTTAGTTATAATCGACTATTTGCAACTCATGAGTAACGATAAAAGTAATCGTAATTCTACGCGTCAAACAGACGTTGCGGAAATGAGTAGGAATTTGAAGAACATGGCGATGGACTTGGGTTGCCCGGTAATTGCACTTTCCCAAATGTCTCGTTCAATTGAAGAGCGTGACGATAAAGAGCCCAAGCTTTCCGACCTTCGTGAGTCTGGTTCTATCGAGCAAGACGCCGATATGGTCTTGTTCCTATCTCGTGAAAACGAGGCTGATAAGGGCGCGCCAATATCACACATGATTATAGATATTGCTAAGCATCGTAACGGTGAACTTAAGAAGATTCGTTACGTTTGGGAGGGCGCTCACGTTAGGTTTACCGAGGCACCACCATCAAATCAAAACTTTGATAGTAACGTTTACGCTAATGCTAAAACTAAAAAGAAACCACCACAACAAGTATAAAACTACTAAGCACTCGCAAGAGTGCTTATTTTTTTCATATAATAATTGTTCGAAGCATAAAATTTTATATGAATTTTATTAAAGAAAGCTTTAGTTATAAGGTTACGTTATTAGGTGGAAATGAATTGCTTGTTGAGGGACATAAAGGACTCTCTTATTATACGGAGAGGGAAATAGTCATTAGAATAAAAGGGAAAAAATTTTTCGTTAAAGGAGAATCTTTGTACGTTAAAGAAATAAATGAAGATGAATTATTGGTTTGTGGTAGAATACTTTCTTTTGGAGTTGTAGAATGATTTTTAGCGAAAAAATAGAATACTATGTGAACGGAAACACTGAGTACGTTATTAATTTATTGGCAAAACATAATATAAAAGTTAGCCTTCCTCAGACGATAAATGACGGATGCACAATTAAAGTTTTATCAAAGGATAAGAAAAAACTAGAGAAAATATTAAAAGACTATGGGAAAAATTTTGAGTTAATAAAAATTTACGATTATGGAATAAATATTAAAAAACTAATAAAAAAATTTTTTTTATGGTTAGGTATATTGGCATCGATTGTCACTATTGCATTGTATTCTCAAACGGTAACTGGATTAAAAATAAGTGGATGTAATTTTGTAGATGAACTTATCATAAAACAAGCGATTTTAGATGAGGTAAAATTACCTACTTATCTTTCACAAAAAGATTTTGAAAACTTGAAAAAAAAGATAATATCAATAGATGGTATCTCTTACGCTTCAGTTGAAAAAGTAGGGAGAACTCTAAAAGTCTATATTGTAGAAGAGTTATCCAAAATTGATAAAATAGATGCCCAAAATCTTGTTTCAATTAAAGCAAAAGGGAGAGGGGTTATTACAAAAATAACGGTATATGGGGGCACTTCTTTAGTCAATATTGGCGATAGAGTTGAAGTGGGGCAAGACTTGATAGCACCATATTTATTGAATATAGATGGCGAAAAGAAATCCACCCTTGCTTTAGGGTTCGTAGAGGCAAAGATAGAGAAGATAGTTCAGATTTCATATTCCAGTGAAAAAGAGTATTACGAAAAATTTGTTAATGATTATAGTACTCAAACGGAAAAAATTAAGAGAGAGCTATCAACCGACGATAAATATTTAGGTTCGCACTTTTTTGTCAAAAACGTAGACAAAAGTATAGTTTGTAGTATATACTATGATATTATAACGCGTATAACTTAAGCGTTAGCTCGTTAATAAGGAGTATATATGAAAAACAAATATTCGGTAAACCAACCGAGAGATAAAAAAAATGAAGAAAGGAAACGTGATATAGCGTTTAGAATACTAACGGTAATAGGCGTTTCTCTTTTGCTTGGTATAATTTTAAGGGTTTCAAAAATTGACGATTTTAATTCAGCCGGAGACTTTTTTACTGGTGAAATTTGGTTGCAGATTTTAATTCTAAGCGGGCTTATCGCAACTGTGTTATCAACTTTGTATTTCTATTCCATTTACGTTCGTAGGGATTTGCGTAAAGACAAAAAGTTGTTGCCTGTCCTTTCGGCATCGATTATCATAACTTTTGCATTATCGTTAATTTTTAGTATATTCATCAACGTTTATATTGCTCCTTTGGTACTTGCTTCACTATTAGTTGCAACGTTACTTGATAAAAGAATTGGCTTGGTTACTACCGTTTTGACTTCTCAAGCATTTTTTATAACTTATATTATCGTTTTTGGCGGAGAACAAGTCGTCGATACAGCAGCTGCTATAATTACTTCCATGATAGCTGCAATCTTTTTGGTTTGTAACATGGATAAAACCGGTAGCAGATTTAGATTTACTGGTATAGCTATCATAGTTGGTCTATGTACTGCACTAATTCCAGTTTTGTTAAAGTTGATGGCGGACCGTAGTAACGTCGTTGAAATGTTGATGAGTGGATTATGGTCTTTCCTTTCAGTCGTTTTATCGGTTGCGTTATATATGGTTTTCTTACCCATAATGGAATACTTGTTCCGCATTAATACCGTTTTCCGTTTGGGTGAACTGTGTTCGTTAGAAAATCCTTTACTTAAGCGTTTAGCAGAGGAAGCCCCGGGAACTTTTAATCATAGTGTAGCCGTTGGAAATCTTGCTGAATTGTGTGCTGATGCAATAGGCGAAAGTCCTCAACTAGCGAAAGTTTGTGCCTATTATCATGACGTTGGTAAATTAAAGAATGCCGAGTATTTTATTGAAAATCAAAAAGGATACAATCCTCACGACGACCTTATTCCCGAAGTTAGCGTATCTATGATAGTTAGCCACGTTAACGCCAGTTGTGAACTTATAAAAGAAGCAAAATTACCCGAAATTCTTGCCGACGTTGCTCGTGAGCACCATGGAACCACACCGGTTAACTATTTCTTGTATAAAGCCCAAACTTATACGGAAGATGATTTGGATAAGATTGAATTTAGTTATCCAGGACCTAAACCTCAAAGCAAGATATCAGCAATAATAATGATCGTTGATACCGTAGAGGCCGCTTCTCGTGCTATACAAGGTTTGTCTAGTCCCGACAAATTTAGAGCCTTTATTCATAAGCTTATAAAAGAAAAATCTGACCACGGACAATTTGAGGAATGTGGGATAACTTTCAAAGATCTTAAGACAATAGAAGATACGTTGGTTAAGGTTTTACCTTCCATGTATCATGCAAGAATACAATACAATAATCCTAGAGAGTAAAGAATGATTAATCTATACAACGCAGAAAAATACGAAAAGATTTTAGAACGAGCCATAAAAGGCGCCTTCAAACGTTTTGAAATAAACGCAAAAGAAGTTGAGTTGGAATTGGAACTTCTTGACCCCGAAGAAATTCGTGAGTTAAATCGCGACGAGAGGGGCATAGATAAAGTTACGGACGTTTTAAGTTTTCCAAATTTAGAAGTGACTTTACCTTTTAATGCGAGTGATTATGAAGACGATATTAATCCCGAAAACGATTGTGTAATTTTGGGTGAAATCTATATTTGTTTAGAGAAAGCTGTTGAGCAAGCGGAAGAATACGGTCACAGTATAGGAAGAGAACTGGGCTTCTTAGCTACGCATGGAATTTTGCACTTGCTTGGCTTTGACCACGAAGTAGAAGAAGAACGAGAGGAGATGGAAAGACTCCAAGAAGAAATACTTAATTCTGTAGGAATTACTCGTGACGCTATTTTGGATTGGGAAGAAGAAAAAGAACTTCCTTCAAGATGCGGTTATGCAGTAATTTTGGGTAGACCTAATGCCGGTAAATCAACTCTTATTAACCAAATTGTTGGAGAAAAAGTATCCATAGTATCTTGGAAACCTCAAACCACTCGAAATAGAATTATTGGCATATTGAACGATGAAAACGTTCAAATAATATTCGTTGATACTCCGGGAATACACGCACCAAAAAATGAATTAGGCAAGTTTATGATGCATTCCGTAAAAGTAGCATCCGAGGGAGTTGACGCCGTCATATACGTCGTAGACTGCGAAAAAGGATTAGATATAAACGATGTTGAGCGTATTAAAAAGAACGTAGAAAGCGGTAATAAAGTAGTTGTTGCCGTAAATAAGGTGGACCATGTAACAAAAGAAAAGGTTGCGGAAATTTTAATCGAGCTCAATAAACTGGAGGGATTGGTTGCCGTAGTGCCTATTTCTGCATTGCGCGGCAAAAACGTTGATGCATTGGTTAGGGAAATAACTGCATTGATGCCAGAAGGTGAAAAGATGTATGCAGAGGACCAATATACGGATAGAAATATGCGCTTTATGGCATCGGAAATCATACGTGAAAAGGCGTTAAGACTTTTGGATAAAGAAATTCCTTATGGAATAGCTGTTAGCATTAATAAATACGAATATCGTGAGAATGGTATTTTGGATATCGATGCCGATTTAATTGTGCAAAAACAACAACACAAACCCATTGTACTTGGCAAAAAAGGTGAAATGATTAAAAAAATATCTACCTATGCAAGACAAGATTTGGAAGAAATGACCGGTGATAAAATATTCATGACACTTTGGGTTAGAGTAAAAGAAGATTGGCGCGACGATTTAAGCTTGCTAAACCATTTAGGTTATAATAAAAAGGACGATGCATAGAGTATAAATAATCGTTTTGGACTCATACTTAAAGTATGAGTAAAGATATTGAGAAAGTATTTTACGATGCATTTCAAAAAAGCGGTAATATTGGATATTTCATGCTTTATTCTCGCTTGAAGGAAGAAAAGGACGAAAATGGAATTTAAGACCCAAGCACTTTGTTTGAGAACAACGGATTATGGAGAAGCAAGTAAGATAATTACTTTGTTTACCGCAGACGTTGGCAAAATAGGTGCCCAAGTTCGCTCTGTCAAGAACCCAAAGTCAAAGTTAAAGCAATGTTCAATGCCTTTGTGCTTTGGGGAATACATATTGCACAAGAAGGGAGATTTTTATACGGTTACCGGTTGTAGTGTGGAAGAAAGTTTTTTTAACGTTTGGACGGACGTACATAAATATTCTGCCAGTCAAATGGTTTTGGAAGCACTTGATAAATTATCTGAACCAAGAGTACCCGAGGTGGAAAATTTAGTTAATGCGGTTAGGGCTTTGGAAGAAATAAATTATTCCGGCGTGTTGCCTTACGTTTACGCAACGCATTTTTTAATTTCGTTACTTCCCGAACAAGGGATTAACGTTGACGAGGAAGCTTTGCCTCAAAAGGTAGCTCGTTTAATTAACGCCTATCGTAATGCATCGGTAGAAGACTTGGAAACTTTGGAGTTAAGCCTTAACGACGTAATACTTGCACTCAATTTTGTAAACGCTATTTATCGCGATAGAGTAGGGGAAAAACTAAATTCAATCGTTGAAGCACTAAAAATCCTAAATTGTTTAGGGTAAATTTATTATTTTTTTATTTTTATTAATATATTTATAGTTTAAGAATAAGATTTTGCTTGCACTTGCGCGCGATTTCAAGTATAATACTAAACGTGTGAAAACAAATACAATACTATTTTTATAGGAGATTAAATATGACAAAGTACGTTTACTTGTTCAAAGAAGGCAACGGCTCAATGCGCGAACTTCTCGGCGGAAAGGGCGCTAACCTTGCAGAAATGACCAAAATAGGTCTTCCTGTTCCTCAAGGTTTCACTATTTCAACCGAAGCTTGCACTAAGTACTATGATGACGGTAAAGAAATAAATCCCGCTATCTGTGCTGAAATTATGGAAAACATCGCTAAGATGGAAGAGATTACCGGCATGAAGTTCGGTGATATGGAAAATCCTCTTCTAGTTTCCGTTCGTTCTGGTGCTAGAGCATCCATGCCCGGCATGATGGATACCATATTGAACCTTGGTCTTAATGAAGAGGTTGTTGAGGCTATCGGTGAAAAGTCCAACAATACCCGCTGGGCTTGGGACTGCTACAGAAGATTTATACAAATGTTTTCTGACGTA
>JAZSLG010000064.1:0-1646 GCA_045535235.1 Candidatus Stercoripulliclostridium sp. | reverse complement strand
TCTTCCTAAGACCGCTTGGCCTCCGACTTATTGGGGTCAAGGTGGTTGGTGGGTTCGTCAAGAATGAGTAGGTTGGCACGTTGTAAGAGTAGCTTGCATAGTGCAATTCTTGCCTTTTCCCCGGGGGAAAGGACTTTTACTTTCTTGAATACGGTATCACCTTGGAATAGGAAATTGCCAAGTATATTACGCCTTTCTAGGTCGCTGTATCCGTCACATTCCGTGTTATCAAATATGTTTTTACTCTCGTCAAGGAGTTCCAGTTCTTGGGCGTAGTAGGCTATGTCCGTCTTTTGGCTAAACTTAATGGTGCCTTTGTCGGGTGGAAGCTGACCTATTATGAGTTTTAGTAGGGTAGATTTACCTACGCCGTTTTCACCAACGACCAAAAACCTTTCGTTGCCGTTGAGGGCAAAAGAAAGTTTATCGTAAAGGTTGGGCTTAGTAGGGTAGTGGAAGGTGAGTGAATCAACCTCAAGGGGCACTTTGGGGCTTTCACGCTTAGGGTCCAGCTTTAACTTCATACGCTTGTATATTTTGTCACGCTTTTCCAGGTTAGCAATCGCTTTTTCCAGCTTTGCCTCTCTATCAAAACCCATGCGCTTCAAGTTATGGTTGGTCCTAGATGCCTGTCTTGCCTTTTGAATAAAGTCGGTTAACTTCTTAATCTCTGCCTCTTGTTGGGTAATACGTAACTCTTTTAGCACCTGTTCTTGGGCATATTTACGCTTAAAAGTGGTATAATCGCCGTCATATACCTTCATTTTGTGCGTAACTTTATTGACAAACAATATCTTGTTGACAACCTCGTTCAAAAAGTCCACGTCGTGACTTATTATAAGTACGGCACCCTTATAATTCTTAATAAAAGCGGTTACGAAATCTTTGGTATGAACGTCAAGGTGGTTGGTAGGCTCGTCAAGAAGTAATACTTGGGGCTTGGAATAGAGAACGTGTGCAAAGGCTATCTTGCTCTTTTGACCACCCGAAAGATCGCCTAGGCGCATATCCAGTAAATCGCTATCAATATGCATGGAGTCGATTAAATCCAGTAGTAACCCCTCTGCGTTATAGACGTCAAGGTCCTCAAGCCTAGCCTGTAATTTTTCCATGCGTTCTAATAGGTAGGCTTGCTCTTCACCCTCGGCTGTAGCAAGACGCTCGTAAACGCTACCAAGCTCACTTTCTATCTTTTTTATGGGACGAGCATCAAACAAATAGTCCCAAACCGTCTTTTCTTGCTCTTTGAAATCTATTTCTTGGGGAAGGTATCCAATGCGTGCGTTACCCGTTACTATTTGTCCACCGTCAAGTTCTTGCTCTTTGAGTATAACCCTAAAAAGGGTGGTTTTACCCGCCCCGTTTACTCCAACGATACCCGTTTTATCGTTATCGCCTATATAAAATTCGGCATCGTCGTATATAACTTCGTTACCGAAAGCAAGATGTAAGTGACTACCACGCATAATTGTCCTTTATTAAGTGCGGAGCGCGGAACGCGGAGTGCGGAACGACTTCGCTGGCGCTCACAAGGTTTTTTAGAGTGCCGGATTGGCGTCAAGAGAAAGGTCTGCCGGCTCGATGCCACACTTGATTTCTTCGTAGGAAGTCGGATCGTAGCCATGTCGTTCTGTGAGCCAAGGAGT
>JAZSLG010000124.1:0-2601 GCA_045535235.1 Candidatus Stercoripulliclostridium sp. | reverse complement strand
CAACTCCTTGGCTCACAGAACGACATGGCTACGATCCGACTTCGAGGAGGGATTTTGTCTTTTGTGAAGTAGGTCGCCCAAATAGCGCGTTTTAGTTTTTGATGAAACCACAATTAGCAAAATACAAGAAAAAGTTCTGGTTTTCAGTACTGCTTAAAAAGGTGCTTAAGCCGGTGGCGGTGGTTATGGTATTTTGGTTGTAGTATTTGTAGTTACTGCTTGCGGTAGCGTTGGAATCGGAGTAAGAATAATACTTACTGGGCGTTGTTGCGCTAATTACAACCTCTGCGCCCAAGTACTCTTCGCCCAAGTTGTAGAAGAAGAAACCATCGTTATCGGCATGGACTACTTTAACGTCGCTCTTCTCGTTCTTAGTAACGGTTATGGTTACGATTGCGCCGGGTAATCTTGCAGTGCGATTCAGGTTAATGAAATAGCTATCGTCTTCTTGGGTGTAAATGTAACCACAGATTGCGTACTCCTCTTGCATATTTAGGTCGCTCATTTGGTAGCTTTCTGCTTGGAATCTTTCCATAACGTAATCGCTGGTATCTTTGGTAGTGGTACTATACCTTTGCATATTGTACTCGTGTCCACGAACTGCACGCAAATATACGGTAGAAGTCCAAGCGGTTACTGCGAATTTTACCGAGGTGGAAATAGAGGTACCCGTCTTATTATAGCCGTCTATCATGGGGCGAATATCGGTTTCGGAAATAGTAACGATAGAGCTGGAGTCGGAGCCGTTAATGGTATAGAGGAACCAATCCAAAGTAGTTCTATTAAGCTTTTGGTAGTCTTCGGGAAGACGTGAACTAAAGGATTCTCTAAAGTTTAGATATGCTACTTTTTCCTTAATATCAAGATACAAAGCGGAGTCATAAGTGTCGGTAAAGGTAACCTTATCGTCAATTACGGATACCCCTTGGTAGCGAGTTTCGTATTTATCGTAAAACTCCGCATCGCTTTCAACAAGGGTAAATACGGTACCTTTGTCTGCCAACTCCACTATCGCTTTGGAGTTGTAGCTTAGTGCCGAACCAAGGGTGGTTTGTGAATAAAAATCTATTACGGTTGCAACGCCGTCGTTAGAAAAGTAAGGGTCGATAATATCTATTCTATCGGGGAGGAAGCCTACGCCTACAGCCTCGTTCTCGTAAAGGTAATCCAAGTATTCCGCAACGGAAATAGCAAGGTTTGCGCCAACTCCGTTACCGATAAAACGAACCTCTTGGAGATATTTTCCGCCACTCTTTGCCAAGCTATCGCTAGTGCAAGCCTTAAGATATGCGGAAATAAAAGCTTCGGTCAAGTTAAAATCGGGGGCGGTGGTCACGGTTTCGCCCTCGGCGTTAATGTAGTTCATGGTAGAAGAATTATAAATTTTATTGGTAATATTAGCCTCGGTATCGTCAGCAAAGTTTTCGTAGTGGAAAACGCCTATATTCCAACCTTGGCGCGACCACAAATAGGAAGTGCGATTAAGGGTAATGGAAGAGCCTATTACGCTTGCGGTATAAATTTCGTCACTAAGGTTAATGCCCTCTTTTCTATCGTACTCAGTAGCACCGCCAAAAACGATAGCCGTAGGTCTATTGGGAATAAAGGTGGTTGCATTACCATCGCTACCAATCCACTCTATGGTAAGTGCGTAATCGGGCAAATCTTCGGGCAAGGTAAGATTAAAAGAGGGAGCAACAAAATCGTTATGCTCACCATCGTCCTCGGGGTTACAAGCGACCAAACAGAGGGCGGTTGCCACCATGCATAGCACTAGTATTGATACCAATAAAATTTTCTTCATTATACACCTTTTTATAAATTATAAAGACAGTATGTATATTATAATATTAATTAAAAGTATCGTCAAGAAAAAGGTGGATTTTCGGCGCCAATTTAACTGAATTTTAGGTGATAATTGACATTGCGCGCCCTATTTCGTATAATAAAGACATGATATTGATTGGAATTGGCA
The DNA here is from genome assembly GCA_045535235.1 of Candidatus Stercoripulliclostridium sp. GTDB lineage: Bacteria > Bacillota > Clostridia > Christensenellales > DTU072 > Stercoripulliclostridium_A. The sequence goes on along the minus strand of JAZSLG010000124.1, from coordinate 626 downwards.
AAATTGAAGAGCGAGAAAGGCTATTTAAGCAAAGCCTCACCGTATATCGTGACGTCAAAAAGATGCCATGCACGTTGGTAACTCTTAGCCACGACGAAATTGGGAAGCCCTATATTAAAGGTGCCGAAGATATTAAAATTTCCCTTTCACACTCGGGGGAATATTTGGTTATAGCGTTATCAAGCGAGGAAGTTGGCATAGATATACAAGAAAACCGCGATATAAATTACGAAAAAATATGTGCGCGTTACGGCATAAATGCTATTGACGTTAACGATTTTTATACCAAATTCACACTTGCGGAAGCGAATGCCAAACTGAGTGGCAAAGGACTTGCCCCCTCTTTACACCATTCAAACGAAATAGTCGGCAAGACCTACCGCTTTATAAAAGGCTACATTTTATCGGTTGTCGGCAACGGAGAGATTGTTTTTGTTACTTTGTAACAAACATAATGCAAAACAACGCTACGCGAATGCAGAATGCGGAACGCGGAACGCGGAGCGCGGAACAACGCTTGCGCGAGTGCGGAGCGCGGAGCGCGGAACGCGGAACGCGGAACGGCTTCACTACGTTTCACTTCGCTCACAAGGAATAATTTTAGTTTTTTTTCTTATTTTTACTTG
>JAZSLG010000128.1:0-1724 GCA_045535235.1 Candidatus Stercoripulliclostridium sp. | reverse complement strand
TGGAAGACATCAACCTTCACTTTACCGGTGACTTCCACGCAATAGGTGCAGCTAACAACCTTCTTGCAGCCATGATAGACAACCATATCCAACAAGGCAACGCTCTTAATATTGACCCCAGACGTATCGTTTGGAAGCGTTGCGTTGATATGAACGATCGTCAACTACGTTTCGTTGTAGACGGACTAGGTGGCAAAGTTAACGGCACTCCTCGTGAGGATGGTTTTGATATTACCGTTGCTAGTGAAATCATGGCAGTATTCTGCTTAGCAAGTTCTATCACCGACCTTAAAGCAAGACTTTCTCGCATAGTCGTTGGTTATACCTACGATGATAAGCCCGTAACTTGTGGCGAAATCAAAGCAGTTGGCGCTATGGCAGCTCTTCTAAAAGATGCCCTTAAACCCAACCTCGTTCAAACCCTAGAAGGTACTCCTTCCTTCGTTCACGGTGGACCTTTTGCTAATATTGCTCACGGATGTAACTCCGTTATTGCAACCAGAATGGCATTAAAACTTGGTGATTACGCAGTTACCGAAGCAGGCTTTGGCGCAGACCTTGGTGCAGAAAAGTTCCTTGATATCAAGTGCCGTATGACCGGTCTTACTCCTAGAGCAGTAGTAGTTGTTGCAACCGTTCGCGCACTCAAGATGCACGGTGGCGCACTCAAAACTGAACTTGGTAACGAAAACCTTGTTGCACTAGAAAAAGGACTTCCCAACCTTCTCCGTCACGTATCCAATATGGTAAACGTTTATAAACTTCCTTGCGTAGTAGCAGTTAACCGTTTCCCCACCGATACCGATGCCGAAATCGAACTTGTTATTAAGAAGTGCAAGGAACTTGGCGTAAACGTAGTTCTTTCTACCGTATGGGCAGATGGTGGCAAAGGGGGTATGGCTCTTGCAGAAGAGGTAGTACGTCTTTGTGAACAAGAGAACGATTTCTCATTCAGCTACTCACTTGACGGCACTATCGAAGATAAGATTGAAGGAATAGTTAAGAATGTATACGGTGGTGTAGGCGTAAACTTTACAGCCGAAGCTAAAAAGCAAATCGCAACTTTAACCGCACTTGGCTTTGATAAGATTCCCGTATGTATGGCAAAAACCCAATACTCCTTTAGTGATAATCCTGCACTCCTTGGCGCTCCCGAAGGCTTTGTAGTTACCGTTCGTAACGTTAAAGTTAGCGCTGGTGCAGGTTTCATTGTAGCTCTAACCGGCGATATCATGACCATGCCCGGACTTCCCAAGGTTCCCGCCGCGGAGCGCATTGACGTTAGTGAGGATGGGGTTATCACCGGCCTATTCTAAAAACGCGTTATTTTAGCGAACAACATCACAAAACAAGAGCCTCCCTCGGTCGTTTACGAGTAGTAAAGTCCCATCGGTAGGCTCTTTTGTTTTGCCTCGTTCTTCATCTAAACTAACGCGTTTTAAGAGGCACCACATAAACCCAGCACAATCCACCGCGTTATTTTAGCGCTATACTTCACTAAATAAAGAGCGCAGTACGAGTAGTACAGCAACCCTTTGGGACTCTCTCTTTATCTCGTCTAGCATCTAAACTAACGCGTTTTTATCCGTTAAAAAATTTTTAATTATATCCTTGTTTGCGTAGTATACGAAGCAAAGCCGAACAATTCGCAGTTACTTTGGTTAACTCAAAGACTACGTGGCTATAAGTCGGATCGTAGCCATGTCGTTCTGTGAGCCAAGGAG
>JAZSLG010000131.1:0-5066 GCA_045535235.1 Candidatus Stercoripulliclostridium sp. | reverse complement strand
CCATTCCAAGTAGGTTTTTTGCGTTATCGATAATGCGTATATGCTCTTTGTGTAACGGGTCGAACGCCCCGCCGAAAACTGCTATTTTCATACCTATATTATACAATTAAAAACTACGTTTTTCAATAGTATATTTTAGTTTTTAGGTCAATAATTATAGCATGGCAAAAATATTGGACTTGCTCGTTTTTACTTTTGGCTATTTCCTTGTCGTATACGGACTTTTTAGCAAATATTTGAGCAAAAAGTTGGCAATTATTCTAACCGCTTTCATATACGTATTTTTACTCGGCGCCTTAATAATAAAGGCAATAAAACCCGCAAAAAAGGAAATGCGCGTTGAGGAAACCCCTGTTTACCTTGCACTCATGCCAAGAGAGGAACAAACCGCCCTTTTTTACTCATTAGTTCCAGAGGAAGCAAGAATAAAGATGCAAAGCCCCTACTTTTTATATCAAAGGGGAGATAAGAAAATTTTGGTTGCTTGCATATACCGATTTTTTAATCTTACCCAAGAGGATATTGCTTCTGCGTACCGTGAAAGTCAAAGGGAAAACGCCGATGAAATAATAATCCTCACTCGCGCAAGAGAACGTAAAACGTTAACGCTTACCGCCCTACTGCCAATCAAGTTCACCTTCCCCGACCGATATTCCGTTCACCGAGCTCTAAAAAAGCACAATGCACTACCCCCCAAGCCCGAAAAGCCGAAAAATGTGAAAATAACAGTGGACAAAGGTCACCTGTTTTCCACAATATTTAACCGAAAACGAGCAAAACTTTATATGTTTTCTGCAATTTCCCTTGCACTACTTTCCTTCATAACTCCACTAAAAAACTACTATTTGATTGCCTCTCTAGTACCTTTTACTTTGGGCGTAATCAGTTATCTTTTTAGACACAAAACAAAACTAAATTAATATGGGCGCAATACCTTGCGCCCATATTGAAAGTCGGTTACAAGCATTGGTTATTGTGTTACTTTGTACCAACACATAGCATCTTCCTCAACAAAATAGGTAACGTTGGCGCCGGAATCACTAACGTTTATTCGACTACCTCCCGTCCAGTCCCTATATACTTCCGTAGCATACCAAGTCGTGGTATCTTCAAATACAATGTTGGTTAGCGTCCTGGAATAGTGGAAAGCACAAGAACCTATTTTCTTTACGTTCTTGCCTATCGTTATGGTCTTTAGGTTGCTCTTTCCTACATACGCGTATGCAAAGGCGTGATAACCAATTTCCTCAACCGAGTCACCTATAGTAATTTCTTCAAGATAAACGACACCGGCAAAGGCGTAATCACCAATCTTCTTTACGCTATCAGGCACTGTAAACGTGGTATCCGTTTTGGCTTGTGGATAACGAACAAGCTCACTACCATCATGGGTATATAATATTCCGTCCGTGCTTGAGTAGTTTTGGTTTTCCTCTGCGACATTAAAGCTAGTAAGCTTTAAGCAATCCGTGAATGCTTGCGTATCCACACTCTCAACCCCAGCGCCAATAGTTACGCTAACGAGTGAGGTACAAGAATCAAATGCCCATATTCCCAAAGTTTTTACTTGGTCGGGAATTACCAGCTCGGTTATAGCTGTTCCAGAAAAAGCATTGCTTCCTATGTTTTCCACACCATTTCCTAGCTTAACAGTCTTTAACGATTGACAATCTCTAAACGCTTGTGTGCCAATATTCTTTATAGAATCGTGCAAGTTAACTTCTTTAAGACCATAAGCGCCTTTGAAAGTATATTGCTTAATTTCGGTTACCGTACTTGGAACGTTGAGTACCGTAAGTTGCTCGCCACCAATATATAACTTAGCACGCTTCCAGTCGGAAGCGTCCAAAGGATTGGAATTCCATTGGTCTTTAAAATCAATGTTACACCAAGACTCTAGCGTGCCACTATAACGCACCTCTTCTACTTTTCCACACAAGCTGAACGCACTTGTTTCCACGTACTTCAAGGCATCACTCAAGTACACGTATCTAAGTGTCTTACAAAGCTGGAACGCTGAGCTCTTAATGCTGGTTACGGGTTTGCCGTTATAGGTTGCGTTAATGGATACTCTCTCAGGCTCTCCCGTAAATCCCACAACTTCATAGGTGTCGTCAGCCTTCAAATTGAAGGTTAGACAACCAATATACTTACCGCAAACGTCACAAATATCGTCAAACACTTCGTCTACGCAAGGTGAAACATCTCCGCAAATTTCACAAACGTGATCGTTATTTTCATCCACGCATACGGATAACACCTTTCTACAAACGTCGCAATAGTGGTCGCTAATTTTGTCCTCACACTGGGTTATCTCGGTACTGCAAATATCGCAGTTATGATCCCTATCGTTGTCTACACAAACACTCAACTCCGTTCCACAAATATCGCAATAGTGGTCGCTATCGTTATCACCACAATCGGTTAGCCTCTTATCACAAATATCGCAGTTGTGATTTCCGTCTTCATTAATGCAAAAGCTTACCCTTTCACCACAAATATCGCAGTTGTGGTTGTTATCGTCGTCTTTGCATTGGCTTATCGTTTCACCACAAAGGTCGCACGAGTGGTCGCTATCCTCATCGTTACAGGAGGATAACGTATTATAACAAACGTCGCAACGGTGGTTATTATCATCGTCCAAGCACTCGCTTATTTTGATACCACAAAAGTCGCAACGATGGTCTTTTTTATTATCGTAACATTGGCTCAACTTCTTGTTACAAATATCGCAAAAGTGGTCTTCGTTTTCGTCGGTGCAATCCGTCAAAGTCTTACCACAAATATCGCAATTGTGGTCTTCGTTTTCGTCCTTACATACGCTTGCAGGGTCACCACAAATATCACAATCGTGGTCGCGGTTGGTATCCAAATGGAATACGTGCCAAAGTACGATTTCACCCGCAACGTAATGCCAATTTACGCCCTCTACGGTAGGCTCCGTTTCCATATAGTAGTAAACCGTAGCGTTAATAAGAGCATCATTACTATTATCTATAGAAATATTACTCCAATCCTCATCGGTACCATAGTAATAAACGTTGCTTAGTTGGTTGCAACCATAAAACGCCATGTAGCTTACGTTTCCAACAGAGGTAGGTATTACTATGCCGGATAGAGCTTGACAATTGGAGAAGGTAGCAATGTTAATGCTCGATATCGAGTCACCTAACGTTACCATTTCTAAAGATTGACAGTTGGCAAATGCACTATCACCCAAATACTCTACCGAGTTGGGTATGACAACCTCTTCAAGAGAAACACAACCCGAAAATGCTTCGTCACCAATACTTTCCACAGAGTCGGGAATAGTTATGCTCTTTAGCGTAGTACATAACGCAAAAGCCCTACTACCAATGCTCTCTACCGAGGTGGGAAGAGAAAAACTTTCTTGAGTATTACCCAATGCATATTGATACAAAATCTTGCCCTCTTTGGAGTATAGGTTGCCATCAATAGAGGAGTAGGATTGGTTGCCCTCCTCTACCATTATGCTAAGAAGAGAGGTACAATAATTCAGCGCACCCTCACTAATGCTCGTTACCGACGCAGGTAGAACAAAACTTTCTTCACTCTTACCAATCGCATATTGTAGAAGTACGCTACCGTCTTTGGAATATAGGTTGCCGTCTATACTAGAATAATTAGCATTGTTTTCATCTACTCCAATATTTGTTAAAGAATAGCAATTTTGGAATGCGCGTTCTCCTATGCTTTCTACACTCTCTCCAATTATAACTTCCGAGAGCGAAGTGCATCCATAAAATGAACCGGCATCCACCTCTTTAATAAATTTTCCAATTACTATGCTTTCAATCGAAGTGTTACCACTAAATGCGTTGTTCTTTATGCCTGTAACCCGCTTACCATTAAAATAAGCCGGTATTACTATTTGATTGCCCGCCCACAAATAGTTACTTACTTCGTAAGTAGCATTGTCTACTAGCGTGAATTTCAAACCACAAATGTTACAAGTATCATCGTCATTATCATCCATACAGTAGCCGGAAAGACAAATATCACAAAGTTCATTATCATCCTCGTTTTGACATAGGCTAACGATTTTACCACAAAGGTCACAAAGGTGGTCGCTATCCTCATCGTTACAGAAGGATAACGTATTATAACAAACGTCGCAACGGTGGTTATTATCATCGTCCAAGCACTCGCTTATTTTGATACCACAAAAGTCGCAACGATGGTCTTTTTTATTATCGTAACATTGGCTCAACTTCTTGTTACAAATATCACAAAAGTGGTCTTCGTTATAATCCCTACAATCCGACACCCAACCACCGCAAAGATCGCAGTCATGGTCGTTGTCCCTATCAACACATTGACAAGAATCGCCATTATTACCGTCCTCTTCTCCACAAGAAACCAGCGCAGTAAAACCAACCAGGACAAACACTAGTACGATAAAATAAACCAAAATCTTTCTTTTTAACATAATTGCTACCCCTAAAACGAACAATTTATATTACATTTATCGTAATATAAAACGCTAAAAATGTCAATGAAAATGCATAACCGAAATACAAAACGCGGAACAGCCTTACGGAGTGCGGAGTGCGGAACGGTGTGCGTAGCGCACAGCTAAATTTGCACTAACGTGCAAGCTAAATTGGCGTACCGCCAGCTAAATTCCCTCCGGGAGCTAAATTCGCTTACGCGAGATTATATTGCAAATTTAATTTAGCTACGAACGTAGTGAGTAATTTCGCTATGAGCGTAGCGAATAATTTAGCTATTTAAGTGTGGAACGCGGAGCAACGCTTGTGCGAGTGCGGAATGCGGAACGCGGAACGCGGAACGGCTTCACTCCGTTTCACTTCGCTCACAAGGATTTAATTAAGTGTGGAACGCGGAACAACGCTTGCGCGAGTGCGGAATGCGGAACGAGGAACGAGGAACGCGGAACGACCTCATTTCGCTTACGCTTCACTCACAAGGAAAAGAATAATTTTAAAAACGCGTTAGTTTAGATGCTAGACGAGATAAAGAGAGAGTCCCAAAGGGTTGCTGTACTATTCGTACTGCGCCCTGCAGGGACTCTTTATTTAGTG
>JAZSLG010000033.1:0-5999 GCA_045535235.1 Candidatus Stercoripulliclostridium sp. | reverse complement strand
AGAGAAAAAAGACATCAACAAAATAAAGTTTGGGGTACGAGCATCCCAAGAAAAGACGCCGATGCTATCGACGACTTTTTAAAAACCCACTTTATGTCTAAGGTGGACTTGATTATGGCAGGCTATAAGGCTCTGCAAGAACAAGTTACAAGCTCGAAGTAGAGAAAACTGCTATGCCAAACGTGAATAAACCAAACCTGATTTTATTAGGCAAATTTTGTCTTATGCTTCGTTAAACCCCTTGACAAACCGTCTTGGTTTGCCTACGGTCTTTGCCTTGCCTAAACCTAAAATTTGACTATAAAATTTCTTTGAACCTAAAAGCAAAAGATTTTTGAGATAGTTATGGCAAAGGCGAACGAAAGTGTATAGCATACATCGAGCGAGCATTTGACGGAAATAGCCAAAAAGATTTGCTTTAAGGCAGGTTCTACTTATTCGCGCTTGGCATCCAACCACGTATATTCAACGGCGCAATAGAAAAATATGATATAAGCGATTAATGAAACAAGAATTACGTGTTTTGTGGTACAAATTTGACCACTGTTTTTGGAACGAAAGGTTCGCACGCGGGGTTACGGCAAGAATGATAATGTTAGAAGTTTTATAAGAAACGGCTCGTAACGAAGAAATCGGAGATAACCCGCCGTCTCCAACTTAAACGGAGGTTAATATATTGCTTAGAAGCATCAAACAAGCACTCGATATAATCAAAAATCAAGACAAGGACACGGCTATCACTATGCACTGCATACGTTCGTGGGTAAACGAAAACAAAATTCGTTCGCTTCGTTCGGGCAAGAAAATTTTGATTGACGTTGAAAGTCTGCTTGACTATATCAACAATATAAATTAAGGAGGTAAACTATGGCTTATTTTAATATAACGACCAATAAAAAAGGCGTTCTTACTGCTAAAATCCAAGCCTATGGCGTAGATTTAGAAACGATGAAACGCAAAGTTCGTTATAAACGCATAACAAACGACGACGGTCTGTCTCGTGCAAAGTTTACTAAACTAGTAGAACGTGAAGCTAACGCGTTTGAAGATTCCTTAAATGAACTTTAACAAAAAGCATTAAACGGTGAGCGAACGGAAATTTTATCTTTCCCTAAACTTGCCGAAGAATGGTTACAAAAAACAAAAACAACTTTGTCCATCAACTATTACGTTCGTAGTAGTAAAATCGTAGAAAAATTTAACGAGTACTTAAAAGACTCGTTCCTTTACGACCAACCCATCAATAAAATAACCGTAAGACATATTCAGCTTTATCTTGATACGTTTGGAAGAAAACCGCAACGTGGACTTGTAAAACTTAAAAAGGACTTGCCCGAAAAGGTAAACTTTAGAGAACTTGCAAGGCAAAAAATTCTCACGGCTAACTCTGCCTATCGAATGAAAAAGCTTAACGCCAACATTCAAACCAAGACGGCTGAAAAGATTTGCGAGTTTTACGACCTAAACTTTAAGGAATATTTTGAAGTTATGGAAACAGAACAGTTCTACGCATCCGAAACCATTAAAGGCGTTAGGCGTGTTTTAAGAACCATTTTTAACGAAGCTATAAGATACGACTGGATAACCAAGAATCCTGTTTGTATGACCAAAATAGGCGTGGGAAATAGCAACATTTCTATCCGTGAAGTAGCTGAAAAGGAAGTCTATTCCATTACTGAGGCGCAAGAGTTTATTAAAGCACTTGATAGAATGCCCGACGAACTCATTTATAAAAAGGTTCCGTTAAAATTTTTAATCTTAACGGGTGTGAGAATTAGCGAACTGCAAGGGCTTAGATGGTCGGATATCGACTTTGAGCACAAGGTAGTATATATCCAGCGCAACCGAATTTATTCTTCGAGCGTTGGCACGTATGAAAAAGGCCCGAAAACCAAAACTTCAAAACGTATTATTCCCCTACCCCAAGATTTGATAGACGACTTAATTAAATTCCAAGATTGGTTTAGAGAAGCCGACGACAAGTTTGACGAGCATTTAGATTCAACTTATATCGTGTCTAACGTTTACCGTCAACCTGCGGGAATTGGCGTGGTTAGGCAATGGCTAGACAAGTTTGAAAAGGATAACGGTTTTAAGCACGTTTGCTGTCACGGACTTAGGCATACGTATTGTAGCGTACTGCTCACTCAAAGCGTGCCTATTCAAACGGTTACTAAATATTTAGGACATAGCGAATCAACGGTTACTTTGGAAGTTTATAGCCATTTTATGCCAGACACTCAAGAACGCGCTCTAAACGCTCTTGACGTTATCACCGGTAAGAAATAGGAGGACTTATGTATATACCAAAATTAAGACGAATTAGCGACGTCATAAAGGAAATGAAAGCACAAGACCCCAACTCTCCCGTTTCGTGGTATTTTTTACGAGAACTTTTTAAAAAAGGTAAAATTACTACGCTAAAATACGGCAACTCGTGGCTTATTAACGTGGACGAGCTTTACGCATTTTTTCAAGGTGGAGGTGAACGAAAATAAATACTTTAATTTCTTCGGGCGAACTTATGAGAATGTTCCTAAACGCCGACCCCGATACGATTATTCGTCGTCCGAATTTAAGGCGTTTTGCTCACGACAACGACATACGTTACATCATAACCAACGGTAAGTGGCTTATCGACCATAGGCAATTTTTCAAAAAAGTAAATCCAAGAAGAATTAGCGAACCGGCAACGATGCCACGACTACGTTGTTTAAGAGATTGCGTTACGCAGTTTAATAAGGACTACCCTAACCGAAAGATAGACAAAGCAACCGTGTCACGTTATATGAAATCGAAGTTGGTAACAAGATATTTTCACGGTAACACGTGGTTTATTAACTACGACGAACTAGAAAAAGTTCTTTTGAAAAAAGTAAGGATTAATAGTAAACTGAAAACTAAATAACAACTGAATAGGTAAAGGGCGAACCATACGGTCCGCCCTTATAATTTTTGCTTTTACACTATCAACCTTTTGGAGGAAATGGGTCATTCCCATAAGAGTTCTTTTCTCTTATTCTTCCATTAGTTCCGTGTATCACTACTTCTGATTTATTATTCTTAGCAATACTTTTTGCAATAGTAATTGCTTCTGCTTGTGTTTTTGTTACTGCAGTCGCCTTTGAATTACCCGCGCCTTTAACTTGCCATCCACTATTATGCGGAGTTACGTGTTGATTTTTACCCATTATTTGCCCCCTACGACTTTCTTTATTTGATTATTCCAAGACTTAGAATGAATTAAACGCGCTTTACACAAGTCACCTGTCAAGATTTGCGCTTTCGTAAGTTTTGACAATTCTTCCCAGTTATTATCGAAAATATAGGTTGCATTATCTGGTAAGTAGCTTTCGAGAACATACAAATTTTTCTTTGTAAAACCAAAAACCACATAACCATTAAAACCAGCACGACCATACGCCACAAAATCTGGTGACAAATTATGAATTTCTTCACAATTTCTCAACATCAACTCTTTAGTCGTTCGATTTTTATTCTCACAAACACGTGAAAGAGTACTGCTAATTCTGTCCCACGGATATTCTCCTGGTGGCAATATATCCCAATCGAGGCGAACTTGTTTAATTCCTTCGTTATTTTGACCAACTATGCTACATTCGCCAAACAACCCTAACACCATGTTAGCCGTGTTTAATAATTTTTCTTTATTTTCTTTCGTATTTAGGATTTTATCAGAGATTATATAATCTTCTTCTCCATTTTTTACATAAGTAAAACTAACTGAATATGGCGAAAAATAATCCCTATGATATCTTAGCTTTGTAATATAAACGATATCAGTTACCTGTTCGGTTTCACCTCTACCTACCCATTGGGTTCTTGTCCAATATCTAGTTTGAACATATTCTTCTTTTGGCAAATTTTTATTTACCGTAAAGAACATTTCTGCGTTTTTCTTTGCATATTTATTAAACACACAAGGCAAAACACATGCTCCGCTTTCAACGTTGTCATCAAAGCCAAATGTTTTTAGTTGCTTTGAAAAACGAGATACATTATCAACTCTAATATAAATATCTGAGTCGATTGGTTGTGATAAAAAATATTTATCACTGTTAATCCTGCTTCTTTTTATTACCATATTAGGCTCCTTTATTTTTATTTAACAAAGTAAAAGAGCTGTACCTTTTTGTATATTTCGCCTCCTTTTTGGTAATAACCTAGCCGAAAGCATTGACATTTGTGTGTCTATATGATATCATTGTATGGAGAGACATGGAATGATATCGTTGATATTGCTTCCGAAAACCTTGTTAAGCTCGCAACTTAACAAGGTTTTTCTTTTACTTGTGTTAGCATGTTAATAAAATATCTTGTTGATATTATCTTTTATGTTAAATCCCTCTTGCCAAATCCATAAGTTCGACAAAAAAGAATAAACGTCCCCTCTTCCTATCATTTCCATGCAAGACCCTTTCTCTCTCTAATATGTTTAAGTATCTTACAGCTTGTCCATGAGAAACAGAAAGTTTATCAGCAAGATAATCCGCATTTAATACAGGATGAGTAAATAAGCATTCAATGATGGCATCAAATTTAGGACTATTGATACTTTTTTGCACCACTGCTTTAGTTTTTATATATAAGTTATTGAGAGAATCAATATATCCTATTAATTTTGTTGTTTGCGCTGTTATTTTTTTTAGAAAATATTTTATCCATTCATCATAGTTATTTTTGCGAGTATCTGTAAGCATGTTATAATAAACGCTTTTATCTGCACTTATCGCCTCGCTAATATAAAAGAATGGAAAATTTATAACCTTTGCTTTGAACAAATATAAACTTACCAAAACTCTTCCAACACGTCCATTACCATCCGAAAATGGGTGTATTGATTCAAATTGAGAATGTATAATAGCAGCTTTAATCAGCGGATGAATATCATCCATCGTATCATTCATATACGATATCAATTCGTCCATATATTTTTTCGTTTCAGAATGCGTTGGTGGAATATACACAACCGTACCTACACTATTTACAATTCTATTATCTGACGACTTATATTTGCCTCTATCTTTTTCATTCTCAGGAGATAATATTTTATCCATCATTAAAGCGTGGATTTTTTGAATAAAACTATGAGTAAAGTTTTCCACCCTCAAATGTTCAGAACCAAAAACTAACGTCCTTGTATGATTATGAACTTCTATCATAACCTTATCGTCTTGATTTTTAGAACTCATTTCACTTTCAAAAACATCCGAAATTGTTGTTTGAGTTCCCTCTATATACATTGAAGAAATCGCCTCTTTTTTGTGAAGCATCGGGACAAGTATACTATTAAATTGATAAGCGTTTATTTTTGCTTCTAGTATCCCCAAATTCTTTGAGGCTGTAGCCATATCCATAATAAAAGAATTTGCATTATAATCATCCAAACGGTCTTTTATAAATTCAAGCATCTCAAAACCTCCTATTTGTCTTAATTATAACAAATATCAATAAAGTTGTCAACTAATTTAACGTGCATTTTTTACAATTTGTTGCACGTTATTTTAGTTTTTGACGCGTTTCAAAACAAAAAACAGCCTTTTTTGTGGTAAAAAAGACTGTTTCGTGGTATACCCTGGCAGAATCGAACTGCCAATAGAATCTTAGGAGGATTCCGTTATATCCATTTAACTAAGGGTACATTTATATTAAATTTTGACTCTACTTTGCCCTTATTTAATTCCAAAAATAATTCCAAATTGAAAATTTTCGAGCAAAAATTTCAGCGTTTTTAAGGCTTAAAATTTAGCCTTTTTGAAAGCAATAATTCCAAATCAATTCCAGCGTATTAATACGAACCGCCAAAAATTGCACTTTTTTAGGGTTTTAGCCCCTATTTTTGCCACTTTTTGAGCATTTTAACGATAAAAAGCCGACTCTACTCAGCCCTTAGGAGTGCTACCTTTTTATAAAAGTTCTATAAAAAGTGTTAAGTTTCGTTCATTTTGGTGTATTTTTGTTAAAAATGTGCGTGTTTT
>JAZSLG010000126.1:0-5786 GCA_045535235.1 Candidatus Stercoripulliclostridium sp. | reverse complement strand
CAAGGCATTGGAAGAAGACGGCGACGATTTGTTTGGTGGCAGTGGTTACGAAGCGTTGTTTAACAGCATGACTTCCGTTGCTCAAGAAAGCGAAGAAGATTTACTATCTTCTCTTGGTAGCTACGAAAGCGACGACGATGCAGACGACGACGATTTTAACCTTAACGACCTTATCGGCGATAACGATGGATACACCAGCTTTGACGAAGCAGAATCCATGCTCCTCGGCGAATTTGATGACGAAGAGTAATAGGGAGGACTAACTATGATAGAAATTAATAGTTTTGATGCAATGCAAATCTCTCTTGCCTCTCCTGATAAAATCAGAGAGTGGTCTCGTGGCGAAGTAACTAAGCCCGAAACTATCAACTACAGGACTCAAAAGCCTGAAAAAGACGGTTTGTTCTGTGAAAAAATCTTTGGACCTACCAAGGATTACGAATGCCATTGTGGTAAGTATAAGAGAGTAAGATTCAAAGGCACCGTTTGTGATAAGTGTGGTGTTGAAGTTACTAAATCTAAGGTACGTCGTGAGAGAATGGGGCACATTGAACTTGCTTCTCCCGTTGCACACATTTGGTACTTTAGCGGTGTTCCCAGCCGTATCGCAAGCATTCTTGATATGGCTCCCAAGCAAGTAGAACAAGTTATCTACTACGGCGCATACGTTGTTCTTGATCCCGGTACCAGTGATTTCTACAAGTATCAAGTTATCAAAGACGAAGAATATCGTGAAGCAATCGAAAAGCTTGGCGCAGATTCCTTTAAGGCAGGCATGGGTGCAGAAGCTCTTAAACTTCTTCTCCGCGAAATCGACCTTGAAGCAGAAAGCGAAAAGTTAAAAGATATTATTGCAAAATCTACCGGTAACAAACAAGCAAAGGCTGCAAAACGTCTTAGCATAGTAGAGGCGTTTAGAGTTTCCGGCAACAACCCCGAATGGATGATACTAGACGTTGTTCCCGTTATTCCTCCGGATCTTCGCCCCATGGTACAACTAGACGGTGGTAGATTTGCTACTTCCGACCTTAACGACCTTTATAGAAGAGTTATTAACCGTAATAACCGTCTTAAGAGAATGTTCGAGCAAGGCGCTCCCGACGTAGTTATCCGTAACGAAAAACGTATGCTACAAGAGGCAGTAGACGCTCTTATTGATAATGGTAAGCATGGCAAGCCCGTAACCGGCCCCGGCAACCGTAACCTTAAGTCCCTTAGCGATATGCTACGCGGTAAGCAAGGACGTTTCCGTCAAAACCTTCTTGGTAAGCGTGTTGACTACTCCGGACGTTCCGTTATCGTTGTAGGACCCGAACTAAAGCTATACCAATGTGGTCTACCCAAGGAAATGGCAATCGAGCTCTTTAAGCCCTTCGTATTCCGCAAGCTCGTTGAATACGGATATTGCCAAAATATCAAGAGCGCAAAGAACGCAGTTGCTCGCGGTAAATCTCAAATTTGGGACGTACTAGAAGAAGTTATTAAAGACCATCCTGTTCTTCTAAACCGTGCTCCTACTTTGCACCGTTTGGGTATCCAAGCATTTGAACCAGTTCTAGTTGAAGGTAGAGCTATCAAGCTACATCCTTTGGTATGTTCTGCATTTAACGCAGACTTTGACGGCGACCAAATGCCCGTTCACGTTCCTCTATCGATTGCAGCACAAGTTGAAGCACGTTTCCTAATGCTTTCCACTAACAACGTTCTTAAGCTTAGTGACGGTAAGCCCATCCTTTCACCTACCCAAGACATGGTTATTGGTTCTTACTACCTAACCCAAGTTAAACCCGGTGCAAACGGCGAAGGCAAATTCTTTAAGGATTGCGAAGAAGCTAAGATGGCATACCAAGTAGGTGAAGTTGCACTCCAAGCAAAGATTAACGTTAGAGTTACCAAGGAAATCGATGGTTGCGTATATAAGAAGATTCTTCCCGTTACCGTTGGTAGAATCATATTCAACGAAGCTATCCCCCAAGATTTGGGATTCTGCAAGAGAGAAACCGCAGAAGATATGCTCGAGTTTGAAGTTAACCACATTAACGGTTGGAACCCCATTGGCAAAAAGCAACTTTCTCAAATCGTAGCAAAGTGCTTCAAACTCCAAGGCTCCACCGCAGTAAGTAAGGTACTAGATAAGATTAAAGCTCTTGGCTTTAAGTACTCCACTATAGGTGCTATTACCACCAGCGTATTCGATATGCAAATTTCCGGCAATAAGAAGATTCTTCTCCAAAAGGCTGAGGACGAAGTACACGCTATCGAAAAACGTTTCCGTCGTGGTATGTTGACCGAAGACGAAAGATACCAAGAAACCGTTGACGTTTGGGCAAAGACCACCAAGGACGTTGCAGACGACCTAGAAGAGAACTTTAAGAAATCCGACAAGTTCAATCCTATTTGGATGATGGCAGACTCCGGCGCTCGTGGTAGCATGCAACAAATTAAGCAACTTTCCGGTATGCGTGGATTGATGAACGACCCGACCGGTAAAGTTATTGAAATCCCCGTTAAGAGTTCATTCCGTGAAGGACTATCCGTTTTGGAATACTTTATTTCCTCTCACGGTGCTCGTAAGGGTGGAGCAGATACTGCACTTAAGACCGCTGACTCCGGTTACCTAACCAGACGTTTGGTTGACGTTGCTCACGACGTTATCGTAAATGAAGACGACTGTGGTGACACTCGCGGATTTGCAGTAAAGGCAATCGTTGACTCCGCTGGCGCAGTTATCGAAGGTCTAAAAGAAAGAATTGCAGGACGCTTTAGCGTTAAAGATATCGTTAGTGCCGACGGCGAAGTTATCGTTCCCGCAGACACTTTAATTACCGAGGACGACGCTCAAAGAATCGTTGATGCAGGTATTAAGGAAGTTAAGATTCGTTCCGTTCTTACCTGTAAGGCAAAGCGTGGCGTATGTGCAAAGTGCTACGGTGCAAACATGTCCAGCTGGAACAAGGTTAAGATTGGTGAAGCAGTTGGTATCATAGCAGCTCAATCAATAGGTGAACCCGGTACTCAGCTTACCATGAGAACCTTCCACACCGGTGGTATTGCAACCAACGCCGACATTACCCAAGGTCTACCCCGTGTTGAAGAATTGTTTGAAGCTCGCGAGCCTAAGGGAAGAGCAACCGTTGCTACCATTAGCGGTACCGTAAGCGTTAAAGATAACGATGCACAAACCATGAAGATCGTTACCGTTACCGACGGCGAAAATAGCCTTGATTACAAGATTTCTTCCAAGGCTAAGTTGCTTGTTAAGGACGGCGATACCGTTCAAAGCGGTGACCCCTTGATGGTTGGTTCTATCCATCCCCAAGACACTCTTGCAACCAGAGGTGTTCAAGGCGTACAAGAATCCATGATTCGCGAAGTACAATCCGCCTACATCACCAACGGTGTTCATATCCAAGATAAGCACATTGAAGTTATCGTTCGTCAAATGCTTCGTAAGGTTAGAATTACCGAGCCTAACGACACCAACTTGCTCCTCAACGAAGAAGTTGACCTTGGCAGATACGAGGAAGAAAACGAAAGAGTACTCGAAGAAGGTGGCATCCCTGCAACCGGTAAGAGAATACTACTTGGTATCACCAAGGCATCTCTTGCAACCGAGTCATTCTTGTCCGCAGCATCCTTCCAAGAGACCACCAAAGTTCTTGTTGACGCAGCTATCCGTTCCAAGATTGACCACTTTACCGGTCTTAAAGAAAACGTTATTATCGGTAAGCTCATCCCCGCGGGTACCGGCATGAAGTGCTACAGGAATATCACCCTTGAAAAGGTAAGTTCCGTCGACGATAAAGCTATTGCTTCCGAAAAGCTTTTTGAGGACGATTACGACGATTCCGATATCGAAGGCTAAAATAACTCATAAACAACAAGCGGAGCGATTAAATTAATCGCTCCGTTTACTCTAAAGAATATAACGCGAGAAAGGGCTATGAAAAGATTATTTACTTGTGAATCCGTTACCGAAGGACATCCCGACAAAGTCGCCGACCAAATAAGCGATGCAGTTCTTGACGAAATGTTAAGACTGGACCCTAATTGTAGGGTTGCTTGTGAAACGGCGGTTACTACCGGCATGGTATTCGTAATGGGTGAAATCACTTTGCACGAAGGATACGCAGATATTCCCGGCATAGTAAGAAAGACCATTAAAGAAATAGGCTACGACAAGAGCGAACTCGGTTTTGATTACAAGAGCTGTGCCATTAACGTTCAAATTGACGAGCAATCTAGCGATATAGCAATGGGCGTTGATAGTTCTCTTGAACACAAGGCAGGCGGTGACGATTACGATGAAGTGGGAGCAGGGGACCAAGGTATGATGTTTGGTTATGCTACTAATGAAACCGAAAGTTATCTTCCCTTACCTTTGGAACTAAGTCACAAAATGTGCCGTAAACTTGCCGAAGTAAGGAAAGCAGGCATACTTGATTATCTCCGCCCCGATGGAAAGGGACAAGTAACCATAGAGTACGACGATAACAAAGTGGTTAGGATTGAAGCAGTAGTGCTTTCCACCCAACACGCCGATACCGTTGATATGGAAACCCTAAGAGCCGACGTCAAACGCGAAGTTATCGACAAGGTAATGCCCGCTGAGCTTATTGATGAGAATACCAAATTCTACATTAACCCCACCGGCAGATTTGTTATTGGTGGACCTAACGGTGATAGTGGACTAACCGGAAGAAAGATTATTGTTGATACCTATGGTGGCGCTTGTGGTCACGGCGGCGGTGCATTTAGTGGAAAGGACCCCACAAAGGTCGATAGAAGTGCCGCATATTACGCAAGATACTGCGCAAAGAACGTTGTTGCAAGTGGACTTGCCGACAAGTGTGAAATTCAACTTGCTTATGCTATTGGTAAGGCTCAACCGGTATCCATTGTAGTTAACACCTACGGCACCGGTAAAGTAGCCGATGACAAAATCGCCGAGTATCTACCCAAAGTATTCGATTTCCGTCCCAAGGCAATAATCGACTCTCTCGACCTTAGAAGACCTATCTATTTTGATACTGCTTCATACGGTCACTTTGGCAATCCCGCATACAGCTGGGAAAGACTTGATAAGGTGGAAGATCTAAAGGAACTCTTAAAATAAAAATATTAAATTAAAACAATAAGTAATAAAACAAAAAAGCACTCGTTTTTCGAGTGCTTTTTAATAATAATCTTCTCTACCGAGTAAAAAGTCGCTTGATACTTCCAAATAGTTAGTAATTTTAACCAAATCCTCTAAGGAAGGATCTCTTCTACCTTGTTCCCAATTAGCGTAGGTACTAACAGCAATATTTAGCGCAATAGAAACCTCCTTTTGAGAAAGGTGTTTTTCTAAGCGTATTTGTTTAAGATTTTTAGCTAAAATTTCCATAAATTATTGCTTTATTATTTACATTTGTTAAATATAATCTACCATAAAGTAGTCAAAATGACTTGACAATAGTCAAATTGACTATATAATTTAATTAAGGGACTTTAGTATAAAGGAGAGTTTTTATGAAAAGAAAAATTACTTTACTGGCACTTGTTTTAGTAGTTGTAGTTCTTGCGACCTCGGTTTTGTTTGCTTGTAACGACGGAGTAAACGGCAAATATTACAAATATGAAAACGGCGTTAAAGACGAAAACTCGTGGATAGAAATCAAAGGTAACAAGTGGACTGATGATGCAGGTTACAAGGGTAAGTTGGAAGAAAAGGACGGCTCTTTGGAGTTTTATGACGAAAACGGAGAATGGATTTGTAGTGGTAAGGTTTCAAACGGCGTTCTCGT
>JAZSLG010000014.1:0-15364 GCA_045535235.1 Candidatus Stercoripulliclostridium sp. | reverse complement strand
TGCACGCGGGCGCGGGCGGAACGGAGGCGCAAGACTGGGCGGATATGCTTTATCGCATGTATCGTAGGTACGCAGAGCGAGCCGGGTACTCTGTTAGCGAAATAGATTACCAATCCGGCGACGAGGCAGGAATAAAGAGCGTAACTTTCAAATTGGAGGGGAATAACGCGTATGGGTTCCTAAAAGCGGAAAAAGGGGTACACAGACTCGTAAGAATTAGTCCTTTTGATGCTAATAAAAGACGTCATACCAGTTTTGCCAGCTTGGAAGTAATGCCGGAAATTGAAAACGACGACGAGGTAAAAATTAATCCCGAGGACCTAAAAATTGATACTTGCCGTTCCTCTGGTGCAGGCGGACAACACGTTAATAAAACGGAAAGTGCGGTAAGAATTACGCATCTTCCTACGGGCATAGTTACTTGGTGTCAGAGCGAAAGAAGCCAAGTTCAAAACAAGGAAACTGCCATGAGCATGCTTCGCAGTAAACTGGTTGAGTTAAAGGAGCGTGAACAAATGGAAGAAGCCCTTGCGATAAAGGGAGAAATAAAAAAAATAGAGTGGGGTTCTCAAATTCGTTCCTACGTATTTTGTCCCTATACCCTTGTTAAAGACCATCGTACCGGATATGAAAACTCCAACGTGAACGCCGTTATGGACGGTGATTTGGAAGGATTCATATACGATTACCTAGTAAAAGCGAATCAATAAAACAAAAGATATAAACAAAGAAACTAATTTACGGAGGCATATATGTTAGACCTAAATCTTATTAGAAACGATGCACAAAAGGTCAAAGAAGCCCTTGCAAAAAAGGGTTATGAAGTAGATTTTACCGAGCTTCTTCAATGGGACCAAGAGAGAAAGAGCGCAAAGCAAAACGTGGAAACTCTCAAAGCTCAAAGAAACAAGGTTTCCGGTGAAATTCCAAAGCTAAAGAAAGCCGGACAACCCGTCGAACACATCTTTGAAGAGATGCGTAATCTTGGCGAAGAAATATCCAAATGCGACAAAGCCGTTGCCGAATTAGAAGAAAAAATCAACGACTTTTTACTTCGTTTACCCAACATGCCCGACCCCGATTTGGTAGGCGGTGAAAAGGAAAACAACGTTGTTATTAAAATGGTTGGCGAAAAACCCAACTTTGATTTTAAGGCAAAAAATCACGTTGACCTTTGTACCTCTCTTGGCCTTATCGATTACGAGCGTGGCGTAAAGCTTAGTGGCGGTGGCTTCTGGCTATATCGTGGCGTGGGCGCACGTCTTGAGTGGGCGCTCCTCAATTTCTTTATCGACGAGCATTTGAACGACGGTTACGAATTTATACTTCCCCCTCATCAACTTGGGTACAACTGCGGTCTTGGTGCCGGTCAATTCCCCAAGTTTAGTGAGGAAGTTTATTGGTTAGAAGGAGAAGAGGACAGGAAGAAAAACCGCTTTATGCTCCCCACAGCCGAAACCGCACTCGTTAACGTATACGCAGGTGAAATTATGGATGAAGCTATGCTTCCCCTCAAACTATTTGCCTACACTCCTTGCTATCGTAAAGAAGCAGGCTCCTATAGGAGTGAAGAACGTGGCATGATACGCGGACACCAATTTAACAAGGTAGAAATGGTACAATACGCAAAGCCCGAGGAAAGTATGGTAGCTTTCGAGGAACTACTAAACAAAGCCGCAAGCCTAGTAGAAAAGCTTGGTCTTCACTTTAGAGTTTCCAAGCTGGCAGCAGGCGATTGCTCCGCAAGCATGGCTCGTACTTACGATATAGAAGTTTGGATTCCCTCCATGGGCATCTATAAAGAGGTATCCAGCGTGTCCAATGCAAACGATTACCAAGCACGCCGTAACAACACTCGTTACCGTGATTCCAAGACCGGCAAACCCCAATACGTTCATACCCTTAACGGAAGCGGTCTTGCAACCAGCCGTGTAATCCCCGCTATCGTTGAGCAATACCAAAACGCTGATGGCTCCGTAACCGTTCCCGAAGTATTACGTAAGTATATGGGCGGACTAGAGGTTATAAAGTAAAAGAAATATGACTCCAGCAAACTACGGCATAATAGGTGGATTACTAAAAATAATAGGCAAGTTTTTGCTTGGCCTATTCAAGTACCTCTCCCTAGCTATTTTGTATGCAATAGGGGGAGTGGTGCTATATGCCGTTTGGGAGTTTAATCCTTTTAGCGGAGACATTTTTTCCGTACTTTACCTTGTTGGATTTGGGCTTACGGTAATACTTTCTCTCTTAATCGCTTTTAGAAAAAAAGGCGGTAATGACAAGAGTGAAAAGAGGTCTTGGTCGCGCACTAAAGAAGAGGATGAAAAGCCCAAGAGTTGGTGGGAAAGACGCAAGGAGAAAAAAGAGCTCCAAGCCGAGCGTGAAAAAGAGGAAGAGGAAAGACGTGAAAAACTTGCTCGCGAGGAAGAGCTAAAAGCGCAAGAAAGGCGCCTTGAAGAATTGCGTGCCGAAAGGCTTAGAGAAGAAATTGCTCGCGAGGAAAGACTTATTGACGAGTATCGTCACCAATCGGCTATTTCCGCTTATAACAAATATGAAGAAGTAGTTTCTCCTCACCCGATACTAGAAGAGGACAATAACCATTACGGAGTGCCTACTCGTCACGTTGAGGAACCCAAAATCGATAAATCGTATCATGATAACTACTATCCGCACGCAAAAGTGGGCGGTGGTGAAAGGGGCTCTAACGGTTACTATACGGAAAATGCAAGCGTTCTACCAAAGGCAAAGGAAGAGCCAAAAATCTACATGTCGGCAGTAGAGGAAAACCTTCTTATTCACGAATACAGCGACAGGTTCGAGGTATACAAACTTTCGGGCGGAGAAAAAACCTTAATCAATATAGAGTACAAGGACGAAAAATAGTATGGACGAAAAGACCGCGTCTAAAAAAAGAATATTGCCTAAGAGAAGTAAGATTCGCGCGTGGGAACTGGATGCTTTGCGCGGACTTGCCATTCTTGGCGTTATTTGGGACCACGTCATGTTCGACCTTGGCTACATGTTTTATTACGAGTGGCAATACCTTGGCGCGGAAGGTCTTCTTAAAGCAAGTGAATTTGCGCGCGCCTATCACGAAGGCTTTTTGCGAGTACTCGGTTGGCCGGTGTTCGTGTTCATATTCTTCTTTGTTTCCGGCACGTGTACCACGTTTTCAAGGAACAATTTGTTCCGCGGATTAAAGCTTGCACTTGTTGCAATCGCCGTTTCCGTAGTGACCTATCTTATTGAAGAGTACATGGGAATGAGTGGTAGCTTCATACTATTTGGAGTGCTTCATTGTCTTGCTCTTTGTATTTTGCTTTATTCATTATTAGAACTTTTATTAAAGCTAACCGCTAGCAAATCCCAGTATTATAGATATATTAAGGCGGGCGTTTATTTCCTAATCGCGGTGGCTCTCCTCATTGTAAATTACACCGAGAACGTTACCTTGTACGATCTTAACGTACATAGCGCTACCGTGCAATCCAATTGGGATTTTGCGGGCATGTTCGTCTTTACGCAAGAATGGTGGACTGCTGATTATTTCCCGCTATTACCATTTTTTGCATTCTTTATGCTTGGTGCATCCATATCTCCTATTGCCTATCCTAACAAGGAAAGCTTACTTCCCAAGTTGGACGGCAAATGGAACAAATTCCTTACCATTCCCGGCAGGTATTCCCTCTATATTTATCTCGCTTTGCAAGTAATTGCAGTAGTTGTTTTGTGCCTAGTAACCTGGATAGCGACCGGCACCATTCCCTTTATTTAATATGAAATGTTATCTTTGTCCAAACGATTGTGGCGTAGATCGAGTAGAAAGGCTAGGCTTGTGCCTTTGTGGCGAAGATATGATAATCAATCGCATAGCACCTCACTACTATGAAGAACCGCCTATAAGCGGTACGCGTGGTAGCGGAACCGTATTTTTGGGTGGTTGTGTAATGAGATGTGATTTTTGTCAAAACGCGCTAATCAGTAGGAAGCCAAGAGGAAAAAAATACACTCCAAAGGAGCTTGCCGAAGAGATAAAAAGACTGGAAGGAGAGGGTGTACATAATATAAATTTTGTTACGCCTACCCAATGGAGTGACCAAATAAGAAGGACCCTTGATATTTATCGTCCAAATATTCCCATTGTCTACAATACTTCGGGATACGAGAAAAAGGAGATAATAAAAGAGCTTTTACCCTACGTTGATATTTTTCTACCAGACTACAAATACGGTGACCAATCTTTGGGTTTGAGGCTCTCAAAGCGCAAGAATTATCCCCAAATCGCCCTTGAGGCAATAGAGCTTATGGTAAAAGAAAAACCACCCGTATACGAAGGTGATTTACTTAAGCAAGGGGTGATAATAAGGCACCTTGTACTCCCCGGATACGTGGACAATAGCAAGACTGCGTTAGAGAGTTTGGTTTCACGACTGGGTACCGATATTACCATTAGCCTAATGTCACAATTCACGCCTATGGAGGGGTGTGAGGACCCCAATCGTAGGCTAAAACCTATCGAGTACAAAATGGTGATAAATCACGCACTCAAGCTTGGACTTACCAATATTTTTACGCAAGAGATAAGCTCGGCGGAGGAAGAATACATACCCGACTTTGATATAGAGGAATAAAAAAGCCTTATAAGAGTATGGAACGCGTCATTCTTATAAGGCTATTTTTTTGTTTTTATTAGGAAAATTTTATTTTTATTTGGTGACGATTTTATTAATGCTATCTTGTATTAAGCAATAGGTAACAAAGCCTAGACCGGTTATCATAAGGATTAGATATATTAGAGCGCGTGAGCCGTCCACACCTTCGTGTCGGTCCAGTTTTTCACCCATTTTATAAGCCCAGAATATGCCGTAAATACCGCAAGTAATAATAGTAAGGAAGAAAGCCATTCCACCGCTTGCGTTATTGTGGTCACCGGTAATATCCGCTACCTCGTTGGTCATTTTAATAAACCAATAAATTTCATAAATGCCAAAAGTTATAATGGATAAAATTATTGCTTTAGCAATACTTCTCTTTTCAACCATACGGAAACCCTCGCTTATCAGTATATTCTTATTATAGGAAAGGTGTCACAAAATGTCAATAGCCAATTAGAGCGACCTTTATTGAGATAACCGATGTTTCCCTCTTGACAAATAGACATATACATTATATAACGTATGGGTGATATATGAAATTGAGAATTTTAGAAATACTAGAGAAATAGGGTAAAACTAAATACTGGCTTTATATGCAACTGGGGTTAAGTTATCAAAATTTTAGTAATCTTGTTAACAACAAGACCTCTGCAATCAAGTTTGAAAATCTGAAAGCGCTTTGCGACATTTTGGAATGTTCACCCAACGATTTGTTCGATGAAAATAGTAAATAAAAAACCACTCGTTGGAGTGGTTTTATTATTGGTTAGAGTTTTTATTCGGCATCGGGTTTATCGTCGCCTTCCTCGGCGGGGGCTTCGGTGGGAACGTCCTTTGCTTCCTCGGAAGAGGTTTCTTCTACCTTGCCGTCAAGAATGATGGGTTCGCTTACCGTAATAGTAGGGGCTTCCGTTACGATGAAATCTTTGGGATTGCCTAGGGGATTTTCCTTGGCTCTTGCCTCTTCCGCCCTTCTCTTTGCTTCCTCTTCGCGCTTTGCTTTCTTTTCTTCGATGTAAGCGGAAATTTCTTCCACGGTCTTACCTTCCATAATCATATCTACTTCGTCGCCATAGATGGTTTCGTGTTGGAATAGGAGGGCAACCATAACGTGGAGTTTATCCTCGTTCTCACGTATGGTGGTGAGCGCTCTTTCGTAAGCAGTATCTACAATCTTTCTTATTTCCTTATCGATAATAGCTGCAACTTCGTCGGAGTAGCTTGCTTGGGTTTGGTAGTCTCTACCGATAAAGACCTCTTGTTCACCGCCAAAGTATACGTTTCTAAGTTCGGGCGACATACCCCACTCGGTAACCATGCTACGTGCAATGCTGGTAGCGTGCTTAATATCTTGGCTTGCACCGGTGGTGATATCACGTATAATAATTTCTTCCGCTGCTCTACCGCCCATAGTCATGGCGATAGTGTCTTGTAGGTGGGATAGGGTGGTGTGCGCGTCGTCGGATTTTGGACGAGAAATGGTGTAACCTGCAGCTCTTCCGCGAGGAATGATAGATACCTCTTGAACGGCGTCGCAATTCTTAAGAAGTCTACCGACGAGAGCGTGTCCCGCTTCATGGTACGCGGTAATGCGTTTGTCTTTCTCGGTAACCACTCTACTGCGCTTTTGGGGTCCCGCAATTACTTTATTGATACCCTCAAGTATGTCAACCATGCTAATAAGCTTTCTGTTGTCGCGTGCTGCAATAATAGCTGCTTCGTTAAGAAGATTTGCTATATCCGCACCACTAAAACCGGTGGTTAGACGTGCAAGATTCTTAAAGTCGATTTCGGGGGATAGGGGTTTGTTTCTTGCGTGTACGCGGAAGATGGCTTCTCTGCCACGAACGTCGGGAAGGTTGACGTAAATTTGTCTATCGAATCTACCGGGACGGAGGAGTGCGGGGTCAAGAACGTCGGCGCGGTTGGTTGCTGCCATAATAACGATAGCCTCGTTTTCCTCAAAACCGTCCATTTGAACCAGTAATTGGTTTAGCGTTTGTTCACGTTCGTCGTTACCGCCGCCAAGGCCGGCGCCACGCTTTCTACCAACGGCATCTATCTCGTCAATAAAGACGATACAAGGTTGAGCCTTTTTTGCTTGGGCGAAAAGGTCTCTAACACGGCTGGCACCAACACCGACGAACATTTCCACAAAGTCGGAACCGCTAATAGAGAAGAAAGGTACGTTTGCTTCGCCTGCAACGGCTTTTGCAAACAACGTTTTACCCGTTCCGGGAGGGCCCACTAGCAATACGCCCTTGGGTATTTTTGCGCCGATTTCCTTAAACTTTTTGGGAGTTTTTAGGAACTCTACGATTTCTTTTAGTTCTTGCTTTTCCTCCTCGGCACCGGCGACGTCGGTAAATCTTACCTTTACTTTATCGACTGCTTTGGACTTTGTTTTGCCAAAATTCATGGCGCTACTACCGCCACCGCCTTGCTTGCGGAACATTATGAATAGGAATATGCCCAATCCAAGTATGCCGATTAAACTCAAAATATAGGGGAAATAGCTCCAAAAACTGCCTTCGCTGGGGTCGTTTAGCCAAACGGTAGGCATATTTACGCCTTCCTCGGCCTCCAATTTTTCGAGAGCGAGTACAAGATTGTTGCGGTAGGTGACAACGGCGGTTGCATCTTTATATTTGCCGGCCTTAAAGCTTTCTACTTTTTTAGCGTAGTCCTCGGCACTAACGTCGGCGGTTTTGGTATAAAGAACGTTTACGATATAGTCACCGTTAAAGTATATACCTTCGACGGAGCCGGCTTTGATTTTTTCGATAAGAGCGTCGTAACTTAATACTTCGGGCTCGGTTTTCATCGTATTGGTAAGTATGATAGCAAGAACTAGCACAACCACTACCATGGCTGCTATCATAAGAAAAGTTCTTTTATTGTTAGGTCTGGGGTTCATTTTATCCTCGTGCGTTAAGCGTTAAAATTTCCGTATTTTCTCC
Organism: Candidatus Stercoripulliclostridium sp.; assembly: GCA_045535235.1. Taxonomy (GTDB): domain Bacteria; phylum Bacillota; class Clostridia; order Christensenellales; family DTU072; genus Stercoripulliclostridium_A. The sequence goes on along the minus strand of JAZSLG010000014.1, from coordinate 7,743 downwards.
ATTATAACATAATAATTATTAAAGAGCAATTAAAGATTTACTGCTTTTTAACCTCTTAAGGAGAGAAAACTAAAAATATTATATGCAATTCGTTCACTCATATTTGTAATTAACGAGTAAGAACAGTTCATTAGAGCAAATAAATTGTCGCTTCCGCGCTCGGCGACCACTCCGAGAACGCTAATATCTCCTATGCGAGGGAGGTTTTTCTTGAGGGCTTCACCCGCTTTTAGGCCTTTTGCAGAGTACTTTATTTTCCCCACGTCACGAGCGTCGCCCACACAAGCATCAACCGCAATAATAAGGCTGGAGGGATGTGTTTTTTTTAGGTGAGAATAGTATTCGTAGTAATTAACGCCGTTGACGGGTGATTTTATTCCGCCGTATACGTAAGCGGGAACGTGATAACGCTCGCGCAACAAATCGCCCACCATGGGGCCGAGTGAATCGCCGACGACTTGAGAGGAACCAATGCACAAAACTACCGGTATTGCCATAAGAGAGTTTATTAACCTTCGTGGTAATTTTATGCGGAAGGTTGAAAAAAAGAGGTTGCGTGCGCGATAAAAAGCCATAATTCCCCACTTGACTTATATACGCGCGTGTGTTAAAATACATAATAGTATGGTGTACACTCGAGAAGTGTAACCTTTAGGAGGCTTATTATGGAAATTATTTTAGACCTTGTTTTGGTAGCAATAATAGTCCTTATGGTTTTACTTGGTATCAAACGCGGACTCGTTAAGACTTGTGTTGGACTCGTATCTACCCTTCTAGTAATCGTAGTAGCGGTAGTAGCGGTTTCTCCCGTAACCAACCTAATAATCGTTGGTACCGATTTGGATGATACCGTGCGTGATTCTTTGGAAAGTCCTCTTGCGGACAAGATTCCCAACGCTTATGCAAAGATTTATTACTACGACCTTAACGAAGACGGCGAAAAGGAACTTATTTTTGAAATAGATAACAAAAAAGCCAACTTTGAAGATATTTTCAAAGAGAACGCGGTTTTGGATTTTATTAACGTTGCCGGACTACTAACCGATAGCGTAGACGAACTTTTGCAATCCAACGCCGAACTTAATCCCGAAATTACCGATTACAAGGACCAAACCAATACGATAGACTTTATAGATGGTGTAACCACACCTCTAACCTCCATTATCTTTACGGCAGTCGTATTCGTATTGCTCCTAATAGTAACCAGAATCGTAATAGCACTCCTATTCAAGCTACTCAAAAAACTCATTTCTTCCTTGTACATCGTGCATTTTATCGACAAGATGCTTGGCGGTGTATTCGGTTTAGCGATGGGCGCACTTTTCGTACTCATACTATTAACTCTAGTACAATTACTATCACAACTCGCATTTATGGAAGTCATCAACGAGTTCATGGATAAGACCATAGTAACCAAGTTCCTAATGGAAAACAACTTCTTGTATGATTTCCTACTTAACTCGGTAAACCTTGGTGAGTTGATGGGAAATCTTGGCAAATAGCCTAACCTAATAATAAGGAGAAGCCCTATGTTAAAGCACTTTGGTGGATTTTTAGTAGGCATTTTCGTTGGCGTACTCGTAATAGCCGTTGCCCTAGTTGGTGGCGGTTACTTGCTACTTACCAAAGACGGTATGATGAAAACCGTTGAGGAAAGCGTGGGTTCCAGCATTGGAATGGATCTTAATGAAGAGCAAGAAAAACTATCCATTATGGATTACGGTATGGGTCTATTGGACGTTTTCGGCAACCTTTCCGAAACGCCCATTAAAGACATAGAGGGCAAAGTGGGTATCAATAAGATTTCCACTACCATTAGCGACGCTGTGGGTATCGAAGCAGGCGTAATTGGAGACAGTTCCATTTCCAACTTGGGTGCAACCCTTGCTGATAATCTTACCATGAATATCATGCAAGACAAGTTCGAAGTTGAGCTTCCCGACCTTCCCATGTTTAAGGATGAAGCTTTCCTTTCAAAGCCCATGAACGAAGCTTTTGGCGACCTTGACCAAAACACCCTTGACGGCTTTATCGAAGTAGTATACGACGAAGATGCTACCGAAGAAAATCCCGCAAGTAGCGCACTCATTCAAAAACTAGGCAAGAAGACCTTAAAAGAGGTCAGCGAAGATATGGATGCCATTATCCAAGATACGACTATCGGCGAGGTAATCGATATTACCGAGGAAAGTGCGGAAGTCTTGGAGTATTTGAAGGACACCAAAATTGGTGAACTTGACGGCGCGATTAAGGAAATGAAGATTTCGGACGCTATTACCATTGATGAAAATAGTTCCGAAGTAATGAAATACCTAAAGGACAAAAAACTTGACGAACTTGATGGCGCAATTAAGGAAATGAAAATTAAAGACGCTATCACCATTCACCTTGAAGACGACCCGGAAAACGGCATTAAAAAGTCCAGCAAGGTACTAATATATCTACAAGACAGCACCCTCGACGGCGTTGACGAAGCAATCAAGGCAATGACCATCGGCGACGCTATTGATATTGACGAAAACAGCAGTAGAGTACTACGTTATTTGCAAAACAGCAAATTAGACGAGCTTGATGCCGACATCAAAGAGATGACTCTTGCAGACACCGTTGATATTCATCTTGAAGACGACCCCGAAAACGGCATTAAGAAGTCCAGTAAAGTTCTCATTTACCTAAAGGACTGCAAGATTGACGAGCTTAATACGGAAATTGAAAAGATGACCATTGCCGACGCAGTAGAAATTACTCCCGAAAGCCACCCTGTCATGATAGCAATAGCCGACCTAACCCTAAACCAACTTGCTGAAAAGAGTACGCTACAATCCAGAATTGACGGATTAAAGCTTGGTGACGTCGTGGAAATTGATGAAACGGATGAAGAAACCCCCAAGATCTTGATAGCACTAAAAGATAGCTATGTTGGCGAGCTTTCCGAAGATATGGACAACCTCACCATTGCTCAAGTAATGGACGATAGCGATGCCGGTATCTTCTCTCTAATTGACCCCAACACTAGAATCCAAGCATTAGGTGGTGCCTCTTCCGATGCGGTAACCGGCACTTCCTTGTATGCATTGCAAGCGGTAGGTATCTTTGAGTATAACCTTAAGGCAAGTGAATACTCATTCCTACAACTTATTGCAAGAATAAACAAAAATAACGGTACCCCCGATGAAATCATTAACGACTTCACCAAGGGCGATATGTCTAGTGGTAACATTACCCTGGATAAGTCCATTACCCACTCCGTATATCTCACCAAGGACGGAACGGTAGTAAACGCTTCCTTTAAGGCAACCGTAGAGATGCAACTTGGTTACGAAGGCATAGGAGCAACCGAAGACGTTGTCGCCCTCAATACCATCGATGGTATCACCACCAATACCAGTGGCGCCTACGTACTTACTCCCCAAGTAGTTAAAAATATTGCAAATCTTGCAAATATAGGTGAAAATCACAGTATCGTATTCTACGTTGACCAAGGCGTAGACCTAGAAATTCAAGCAGGTCAAACCGAGGGCGAATACGATAACTACGACATTCTTTTCTCCGTAATGTACGACGTTAACAACGTAGTTGACCAAGGCACCCTTTATTTCGGTAAGGGTATCAAATCGGTAAACGCAATGGGCGGATGCGCAGTTTACGTAGCCGATAATATTAAGGTCCTAGATGATAACGACACTTACGTTGATTACGACTTTGTAAATGCACTTCCAATTACCTTTAAGATGGTTAAGAAGACTAGCACTAGCACCCCGGTATCTAATACTTGGGCTCAAGCATATAACGAATACGACAATATTATCTAATGAAACTAAAACTAAACGCTAATAACGATAGCCTTCGCAATCTCCTCGAAAGCGAAGGCTTTGTATTTCCCTGTGGGGGAAAAGGACTTTGTGGAAGGTGTAAAATAATTGCGCCCACTCTTCCTATTACCGAAAAAGACAGAACTTTCATACCCGAAGCCGACTTAGAGCGTGGTGTACGTCTTGCTTGCGACAAAACTATAGTGGGCGAGGTGGAAATAGATTGTTTACTTGAAAGAGTGGAACAAAAAAAGAAAAAAATATCGGAAGCCGATGCCTTCGTTGTGTTTGAAGACGGTAGGACGGTTATCGGCCTTTGCGACGGTGGAGAGGTCCTTGACGAGGTGATTCTGCCTCCCACGCCCACCGATTTTAGGTCGCTTCGTAGCGTTGCCCAACATGAAACCGTGGAGCTTTACGAGGCGCACGGACTGGCAAAAGCAACTATGATTTTGCTTAGCGGTACGCCCCAAAAGTTTAGCGAGGTAACGGGCATAATAGAGGAATATGATTATTGTACCACGGTGGAGGCATCTCTCTTTGATATGACCTCGGAAGAAGTGCTAATGCTCCCAAAACCCACCGCGCTAATTGGTGGAGATATCCTTCTCGAAATGCTGGGAAGACCCGAGGGTACCATGCTTGTAAAAGACGGATATATCGCGTATTTGGAGGAAAACCACCTCTTTATCGCGCGCGTGATACCTAATATTAACGCCCCTGCGACCTACGTTACGGCAATAGCCTACTTTATTAAGAGGTTTGAGCCAAGATGGAAGGTTGTAGTAGGGGATAACCCGATAGCTAAGGCTTGCGGAATAGCCCCAACGGAAAGCAAAGTGAGTGAAAACTCGGCGAGCCTACTTGATTCCAACCGATCCAAAGCTAAGCTTGAAAGGTTAACCAAAAAGGTTGTGGAGCTTTCTCTTGCCGACGACGACCTTTTCCAAGACCTACTTACCGAGATAACAGAGTAGGGAAAGGACGCGGTTTTCATACTCCAGTACCTTGGGAACAACGTTCTCTCCAAGAGTATCCAGTAATGAAAACAGCTCCAGCTCCAAACTTATAATTTTACTAACGTCACCCTCCCTAGGCAATAGCCTACGAGAGGGTGCTTCTTTTTTACCCAGTAGATTTTTTACGCACTCCTTTGTGGAAATTAAGTATCCTACGATTTTGCGCCCTGAGTTAAGGCGAGAAAGCAAATATATCTGCTCGTTTACGATATCGATGGCGCGCTCTATTTCCGGTCTTTCCGACCCTTTTAGTTCCTTGTTATACGCCCTGGCAAGAGTTTCCATATAATCGTCTTTCATAGCACTAATGTATGCAATAAAAAGGCATATCGTGAAAGAAATATCGTTCCTTTAGGTCTGATAAATTAATTTATAATGCAGTAAAAAACACACCGGTTAGGGTGTGTTTTATTAATTGATGGGTAAAAACAAAGTCTACTTGTTGTGTTTCTCTTTGAAAAATAGGAGTAGACTTGCGGATAAGCATACGTACACGCTACTTGCATTGTGGACTAGTGCGCCACTCACCGCGTTAAGTAGTCCTAGGGTGGATAGTATAACCGAGGTTAGACTAATGCAAAGAGAAAGTATTATGTTTACGGTTACCAGCCTAAAGGTTACTCTGGAAAGCTTAATGAGGAAGGGCACCTTTTTAAGGTCGTTAGCAAGGAGGGAAACGTCTGCCGTTTCTATTGCTACGCTGTTGCCCATTGCTCCCATTGCTAGAGAGGTATCGCTTGCGCTCATTGCCGGAGCATCGTTTACGCCGTCACCAACCATAAGTACTTTGCCCTCGGCTTTGTAGCTTTCTACGCCCTCAACCTTGTCTTCGGGAAGAAGTCCGGCTTTGACTTCTTCAATGCCAACCTTGGAGGCAATTAGGGTTGCGGAGGAGTGATTGTCACCCGTTAGCATTACTGGTTTTACGCCAAGGGCTTTTAGCTCGTTTACTGCGATTTGGGAACCCTCACGCAGACTGTCGGTTATCAAAATTGCTCCTTTATATTCTCCGTCTATCATTACGGCAACGGTGGTGGAGGGAGAGGATGTTAGCTTTCCCTTTTCGCTTTCCGCTACCTTATCTAGTACGGATGAGAGCTTTACGATTTCTATTTCTTTGCCTTCCACAACCGCTTTAATACCTACGCCAACCTTGCTTTCCGTACTACTGGGCTCGGTTATGGTGCCGTTGTAGGCTTTAACAATAGCCTTGCCGATAAGGTGTTCGGACTTGCTTTCAGCAGAGGCGGAAAGGCGAAGTAATTCTTCACTTTCTATGCCGTAAGGTATGATCTCTTGTACTACAGGTTTGCCCTCGGTTAGCGTACCCGTTTTATCAAGGCAAACAACCTTTATTTTGGAAAGAGCTTCAAAGGCAACGCCACTCTTTACAAGTATACCTTTCTTGCTTGCGTTACCAATTCCTGCGGCAACGCCAATGGGTACTGCGAGCGTCATGGCGCAAGGGCATACTACGATTAGTACCGTTATTGCTCTTTGTACGGCGTCGAGCGCGCTAACCTTAAAGCCGAAGAGGGCGATAAAGAAAACTAAAACGGAAAGTATGCAGGTGCAAGGTACGAAATAGCTTGACCATTTGTCGGCGAGACGCACGAAGGGAGCCTTCTTTTTTTCCGCCTCTTTTACGTAGGCGATTAGTTTGGATAGAGTGGTATCGGAGCTAACGCTGGTCGCCTCAATTTCGAGCGCACTATCCAAATTTCTAGTGCCGGCGTATACTACGTCTCCGGGACCCACGTCGAGAGGGGCGTATTCTCCCGTAATGGAAGAGGTGTCTACCGAGCCTTCGCCCGAAACAACTATTCCGTCAAGGGCAATTACCTCGTGAGGGCGTGTGAGCAGTATATCTCCTTTGTTAATGGTATTAACGTTAACGTCAACGTAGCCCTCTTCCGTTTTTAATGTGGCAAGAACGGGAGTCATATCTATGAGTGATTTGATAGCACTGCGCGACTTTCTACTGGTTACGCCCTCTATTTGTTGACCGAGAGTCATGAGGAAGGATATTTCACCCGCTGCAAAAATATAACTGCCGTGGCCGTGTCCTTCACCAATGCCAAACGCCATTAGTATGCCCATTAGGATGCTGGCGGTCATAGCAATGCTTATGAGAAGTGCGGCGGTAATCTTTTTGCGCTTCAAGTTCTTTATTGCGCCACGATATATGGGCGTACCACAAAGAACGATAACCACCCAAGCGGGGTCGAATATTGCCGTGAAAGGATAGGGGTGATAAACGTCAAAATGAGAGAGTAGATAGCTACCAATCAAAATGGGAAGAGATACGATTAGGTAAATCCAGTACTTACCGAGTTTACCTTTTTTGGGTGTTTGGGAAAGGTCGACACCACAACAAGAGGTATGACTTTCTTCCTCACCAAGGTCTATACCACAGCAAGAGCAACCCGCGCCTTCGCTTTCTTCTTCGTTAAGTTCTTTGGAATGAGGGTCATTGTCACGGTGATTTTTTTTCAAGGAACAAGAGCCCTCGTCGTGGTGGCCACCACAATGGCAAACATCCTCGTTTGGGTTGCTAATAGGCTCGTTTAGGGAATGTAAATCTTTGTTTTCCATATATAACTCCTAAATAAATTTTTCAATGATTTGGGTGAAGGCTTGCATTACGTCCTCTTCACCGCGCTCGATAGATTCCTTTACGCAAGTGTTAAGGTGGTTTTTAAGAATAATGTTACTGGTCTTTTTTAGCGCACAAGTGCAAGCGTGCAGTTGTACGAGTATCTTTTCACATTCTTCGCCGTTTTCTATCATCTTAACGATGCCTTTTATTTGACCGTCAATGCGGTTGAGTCTTGTTATACATTCTTTACCATATTCTTTCATATATGCTCCTTTGTATACCCCCGAGGGGTATCTGTTTATGTTACTAATAT
>JAZSLG010000146.1:0-1601 GCA_045535235.1 Candidatus Stercoripulliclostridium sp. | reverse complement strand
TACGATCCGACTTAACCCACTACTCGCTAATAAGCCACTATGGTGAAATTCTTAGCAACTTCACCAATGAAAAAGCTTATATCAACGATGCTATCAACTTCCGTAGCCAACTAATGGAAGCCGGTCTCGAATACGTATTTACCGGACACATGCACGCAAGCGATATAGTTTCCTATACCGATAAGGCAGGACGTACTTTGTACGATATTGAAACTGCATCTCTCCCTGCATTCCCCTCTCCTATTAGAAAAATAGACGTATTTGGAGAAGAATTCCACTTTAATAGCATTTTCCTCGAAGCACTAAAAGAGGATACCCTCCCCGATTATCTTCCCGCCGAAGAAAGAGCCGAAATTCTTGCTAACTATCAAGATTATGCTAACAAATATCTTGCCGTAGATATGATGGATAACGTTACCACCGGTAACAAACTTGGCGGATACGTTGATATGCTAATTGGTGCTTTCGATATTGATACCTCAAGTGCAGGAGCTAAAAAGCTTAACGATGACTTTGTAAATACCATAGTAGACTTGGTTGAAGCACCCATTTACGACAAGGATGCTAAAGCTAATGAAACCACCGTGGAAAGTATTTGCCGTAAGTATAACGTAACCCTTCCGGTAGTTGATGGATATACAACCGTTGGCGATTATATCTTTGGCTTTGTTGGCAAATGGTTTAAGGGCGACGAAAAGGTTGAACTTGGTAGCAACGAAGATTTATTGCTCCGTTATTGCATTTATAGTGCGCTTGACGTAGTTGCAGAATTTGATTTATTTGGCAGACTACACGAACTACAACCCAACGTTCACGTGGTTGACTTAACCCAATCTATGCCCCTACTATTTAGCGAAGGTAAGCTTGACGTTGTAAACAACAATCTACTAAGTAACGTATTCAAATCGGTACCCATGATTAAAGACAACTCTATGTTAAGCGGACTAATAAACATGCCCTCTGCTGAAATAATGAGTACCGTTGCAAACCTGCTCGGTATGATAGACCTTTTCGGTCTTGATTTGACCTACGTTATAGATGGTGCAAAGGGTGCGTTAAGCTTTACCGCTATTTTCGAGCTAGCAATGGGTGACGTTGGTACCGGTATCATAAACGACTTTAGTTTACCCGATAACAAAGTAATTCTTCCTATAGTTGACGAAGAATAATTCTAAAGGTTAATATTTAAGGGCGTTCGTTAGGAACGCCCTTTTCTTTTGCTTTAAGTTAAGCCTAGCACTAATTATTTATCCGTACTTATTACTCGTTTATTTGACCGCGATATTTGCCTTTTAATAAACGATTTACCTTTTACAACCGGAAACTCGACAACCTTTTTATCTCTTATTAAAATTCCTTTTACGCGCCCACACGCGCACACGATGACTTGTGCCAAAAAAACATCATGCTGTACCACCTCATAGTCCCTAATGCTCAATTGTGTTAAGCGCGTATTACGCTAACTGACACGGCAATAAAGAAAGCAACGGTTTTCTATAAGATTTCTGCCTTTAGCGCACAAAAAAAGCGGTGATTACTCACCGCTTTTCATTGTGTTGGGATTATGCCCAAGCAGTACCATTGTAGGTGTAGGTAGTGCC
>JAZSLG010000149.1:0-5389 GCA_045535235.1 Candidatus Stercoripulliclostridium sp. | reverse complement strand
ACCGCTTGGCCTCCGACTTACTCCCCCCGATACCAATATCCCCGACACCGACGTATCCGTTGAGCCTACCCCTATAATATTTGGTTTACCAGTTGAAAGTGGCTCCGTAATTAAAGATTATACTATGGATACTCTAGTTTGGTCATCTACCCTAAAGCAATACCAAGTACACGGCGGTATCGACTACGCCGGTGAGGAAAACGCTAACGTGGTTTGCGTGTACGACGGCACCGTCAAAACCGTTAGTTACGACGCGCTAAACGGCCACAAAGTAACCGTAGACCACGGCAACGGTCTTGTTACCGAGTATAGCTCCCTCTCCGAGCCTATAGTAGCCGAGGGTCAAAAAGTATACAAGGGCAGTAAGCTTGCTACCATTTCCACCTCGTCAACCAAGGAAATGAGCGACGGCGCTCACGTTCACTTTGCAGTAACTCTAAATGGTGAAATAGCTAATCCCTACGATTATTTCATAGAAGGCGACAAATAATTATCACCCAAATATCTACTACGCCCGACTAAAAAGTCGGGCTTTTTACTATTTATTAACTCTTCATTTTTTGTGCTAATTAATATATATTTAATGCTATATAATTTTAATAGTGGTAGAATATATTTATTATAGCTATTAAGGGATTTTACAATGCTTCGTTTAATTAATATCCAAAAAACCTACGCCGAAAAAACCGATAGCGCCGTTAATGCGCTTAAAGGTATCAACCTTTCTTTTAGGGAATGTGAATTCGTCTCCATACTAGGACAATCGGGTTGCGGTAAAACAACGCTACTAAACATAATAGGCGGACTTGACCGCTACACCGACGGCGACCTCATCATTAACGGCAAATCCACCCTTGATTACAAGGATAGGGACTGGGATACCTACCGTAACCACTCGATAGGCTTTGTTTTCCAAAGTTATAACCTTATCCCACACCAAACTATTTTGGAAAACGTAGAGCTTTCCATGACCCTTGGCGGTGTGCCAAAGGCAGAACGCCGTAAGCGCGCAAAGGATGCTCTTATTGCCGTAGGCTTGGAAGAAAAGATAGGCAAAAAACCCAACGAGCTTTCGGGCGGTCAAATGCAACGCGTATCTATTGCTAGGGCCCTTGCTTCCGAGCCCGATATTATACTTGCCGACGAGCCCACCGGCGCGCTCGATACCGAAACGAGCAAGAGTGTTATGGCTCTATTAAAGGAGATTTCCAAGACCAAACTTGTAATTATGGTTACCCATAATCCGGAGTTAGCAGAGGAATACTCCGACCGTATTATTAGGATGTTGGACGGCGTGGTAATAGAGGATACCAACCCTTACGAGCCTAATGAAGAGGCAAGTGAAGAGGGTGAAAGCACCACTCAAACCCAAGATACAACGGAAGAAACCACTTCTCAAAGCGAAGAAATGGTGGAAGAAACACCGACTCCAGAAGAAGGACAAACCACTAAACAAGGCATTGTGTACAAAAAGAAAAACTCTTCCATGAGCTTCCTCACCGCCCTTAGACTTTCCGGTAAAAACCTAATATCCAAGTTTAAGCGTACCCTAATAACCTCTCTTGCCGCAAGCATTGGTATAATTGGGATTGCGGTAATACTTTCCGTAAGTTCGGGTATGCAAGCCTATATCGACCAGACCATGCTGGATAGCACCTCGTTCAACTACGTCATGATTAGCTCTACAACGACGAATATGAACTTTGGCGGAGCCTCTACCGATAACCTAGTGGAGTTCCCGGAAAACACTACCGGCGTTACACCCTACGTTCCCGTTACTGCCGAGGTTAAAAAGCAAAAACTTGATACCGCTTTTATCGAGTACTTGGAAAGTATTTGTAAACCCTCGGGAGAGGAGCCGTTAGTTGTGGACGTAAAGTATTCATATAGCGTGGATATGAATATCCTTACAATAAAAGAGGGCGCCTACGTTACGGTTAGCAGTTCGGCTTGGCACGAATGTTTGAATAACGTAGACTATTTGGAATCCTACTACGACGTGCTTGCTAAAGCGGACGGCACTTCCTCCGCTATACCAAATACCGCAAATGAAATCGCTCTCGTAGTAGATACCTACAACCGTCTTTCTACCTCCACGTTGGACTCTCTTGGCATAAGTTATAACCCGGAAAGCCTTGCGGAAATCAAGTATACCGATCTTATAGGTAAAGAGTTCCGCATAGTGTTCAACGACGGCTGGTACACGCAAGGCGTAGACGGTTGGTACAAGGGCGCAAACGTTACCAACTATTCTTCCGCTTATCAAAATGAAAACGGAGTTACCGTTAAAATCACTAGTATTTTGAGAGAAAAAAAGGACTCTCCCTCCTCCTGGCTTTCCGATGGTATTGCCTACTCTCCCGCACTTACTAAGTTAGTTCTTAACGCAAACAAAACCTCGGCGGTTACTACTGCACAAGTTGCCAATACAACCGTTAACGTTACTACCGGTTTGGAGTTTAATAATAATTCCGGTGGTGGCTTTGGCGCTATATTTGGTAGTACCGAAACCTATGATAGCATGTTGGAAAAGCTTGGTTATACCCAAACTCCTTCCAGTATTATGGTTTATCCCATCGACGTAAATAGTCGCGAGATTATCATCCAAAAACTTGATGAATGGAATACCAAAAACGCAGGAACTGACTCAGCTGTGGAATATATAGATATGTCAAATTTGGTCACTAGCATACTGGGTAGAATAGTGGATATAGTTACCTACGTGCTAATGGCGTTCTCCATTGTTTCCTTGGTAATCTCCTCCGTCATGATAGCCATAATCATTTATGCATCCGTAATAGAAAGGACCAAGGAAATTGGCGTTCTTCGTTCAATGGGAGCTAGGAAAAAAGACGTCTCTCGCGTCTTCCGTGCAGAGGCAGTTATCCTTGGCATAAGTAGCGGAACGATTGGCGTACTGGTAACCCTAATAGTCAACGTAATAATAAACGCCGTTCTCACCGATTTGGTAGGGGTTTCCACCATAGCTAGCCTTTCCGTAGGAATTGCTTTTGGACTAATTGCACTCTCTACCGTATTACTTCTAATTGCAAGTTTGATACCCGCATCAATTGCCGCAAAGAAGGAACCCGCCGTAGCCCTAAGAACGGAATAGTAGTGGAGAAATAAAAAACCTAAATCAAACGAGGTTGTGCTAAAGCACAAATGAAAAAAAAGACCTGTTTAGGTCTTTTTTTGCATTATATTTGCTTGAACATGTAATTGGGTTTGAATTCTTGGTAGCCGTGTTTTGGATAAAAGCTCCAACTCTCAAACCATGTGGTAGTTTGTTTTCTATAGTAATACAACAAAATTTTTTGAATAATCGAGTAATGCGTTTTTCATAATGCAATTTTATCACAACATTAGAGAAAAATCAATACAAAGTATTGTATGTAATTATTCCAAAGGAATGTATGTAATCTACACAAAGTGTAGTATGTAATCAAGCCGACAAGCAATGCACGCTTAAGCGTGATGCCATACACGACTTGTCGCAATTACATGCAAACTCAAAGAGTTTGATTACATGCCAAGCCTATGTCGGCTTGGATAAAAAAAGAACATATGTTATATGTTCTTTTTTTTGGCAGGAGTAGTAAGAATCGAACTTACGTCAAGGGGGTCAGAGTCCCTTGTGTTACCATTACACCATACTCCAATATTAAGGCCGAAGCCTTTTTTTGTTATTTGTCTACCTCTTCTAGTGCCATAATAAGAGCATCGGCATCATAGTTGTGTACTGCTGCTGCTTGCTCAATGGTTTCCATGCGTGAGCAGGGGCAATGTAGGCAATGCATTCCAAACTTGTTTACTAGTAAGGTTGCTACTGCTTCGGGGTTCTTTGCGTTATCTAATACTTCGCCGATTACGGTGTCCTTGGTTATCATAGGGGTTCTCCTTAAATTTATTTTTATCGTAAATATTATATACCCTTAATTATAAACTCGCAAGTATTTTAATTTGCTTTTGAAAATATTAAAGTGTATAATCATAGTATGGATGAAAGAAGTAAAGTAATGCGAAAAATAATGGGCTGTATGCGTCGCGCAATAAACGACTATGATATGATAGCCGATAACGACCATATCGCCGTGGGACTCAGCGGGGGTAAAGATAGCTTAGTGCTACTTACCGCGCTTGCCATGTTGCGTAGATTTTCTCCCAATCCTTACAAGCTTTCCGCAGTTAGAGTAGATATGGGGTTTAAGAACGCTAGCCAAGAAGAAGCCGATGCCTTAGCCAAATATTGCGAGGATTTGGACGTGGATTATTACCTTGAAAAAACAGATATTGCGGAGATTATCTTTGACGTAAGAAAGGAGGATAACCCTTGTTCGCTTTGTTCCAAAATGCGCCGTGGAGCCTTAAATACCAAATGTAACGAGATAGGGGCAAACAAGCTCGCTCTTGGTCACAACGCCGACGATTTGGTGGAAACTTTTTTGTTGTCTTTCATCTATGAAGGTAGACTATCTACGTTCCAACCAACGGGATATATGTCCAGAACGAACATGACGCTAATACGCCCACTCGTATACTGTGCTGAAGGAGATATAAAAGGGGTATGTAATCGATTAAATCTACCTCTTGTGCATAATCCTTGCCCAATGGACCACACTAGCCAAAGGGAATATATGAAAAACCTTTGCTCCACGATAACCAAGGATATACCGTTTGCCAAGGATAGAATGTTTTCCGCCATCACTCATCCCGAAAGATATAATCTTTTCCCACCAAAAGTAGGAGACAAAAATGAAGATTAGTATAAAAGAAATGCTAATGCGCATACTAAACCTTTTCCTTACCTTTTTTAAGATAGGAGCATTCACCTTTGGCGGTGGATACGCCATGGTTGGCCTTATCCACAAGGAAATGGTGGAGAAAAAGAAGTGGATTAGCGACGAGGAAATGCTGGATATTATTGCTATTGCCGAGTCAACTCCCGGCGTTATTGCACTTAATACCGCAACCTACGTAGGGGCAAAAGTCGTGGGCGTGCTTGGTGCTTTCGTAGCCAGTATAGCCGTTATGTTACCCTCGGTAATTATTATTACCGCAATATCATTTGCAATAGAAGAGTTTGGTAATAACAAGTACGTCAAATGGGCGTTCTTAGGAATTAGAAGCGCGGTCGCCGCACTCATTTTGAACGCTGCGATAAAGCTGAGCAAGAATAACGAAAAGAAATTGGTTTGTTACGTAGTCATAGGCATAAGTCGGAGGCCAAGCTGTCTTAGGAAGACAAGTGTTAACTACAACTCCTTGGCTCACAGAACGACATGGCTACGATCCGACTTAGCGCGGTCGCCGCACTCATTTTGAACGCTGCGATAAAGCTGAGCAAGAATAACGAAAAGAAATTGGTTTGTTACGTAGTCATAGGCAT
>JAZSLG010000135.1:0-12725 GCA_045535235.1 Candidatus Stercoripulliclostridium sp. | reverse complement strand
TGGGATTATGCCCAAGCAGTACCATTGTAGGTGTAGGTAGTGCCGGTAGCAATGTTAGAATTACCACTAGCGTTCTTGAGTGACGCATTCTTGGTTACGGTATTACTCGTTCCTACCGTGAAGTTTATTTTAGCATTAAATATTAGGTTTATCGCTATGTCCATCGCAGTGCCAGTAGAAGTGGTTTCATTGGATGTTACGGTTAGGGTCGCATTAGCTCCTACTACTACTTTACCGGCGTCAGTTGAATAGATATTGCCACCGTAAGCCCCATTCAAATTCATAGTGCCGTTTATTATTAATTTAGCATCGCCTCTTGTGGATGAAGGATATGAGTAGGTAGTATTATCCACGAAGTCTTTGGTATAAGCGATAAGTTGTCCGTTTAGGTTGTAGACACTGCCAGCACTTACCGTTATAGTTGCGCCAGGCATCAACTTATACTTATAACTTTGAGTAAAGGTTGCACCGCTATTTATAACGATATCAGTTCTACCATCAATGGGGAAGAATACGTTTTGCGAACCCATACTAACGGTTGCTTTTAGAACCTTTGCTACTAGGTAACTATAGCCATCGGATGCATTACCATCAACGGCAAGGCACATTCTATCGCCTACCATAGATTTTGTAACCTTTGCAGTGTTATCTAGTAGTCGGATTAGTCCGGTACTTGCATCACTGGCATTGCTAGAAATAAACGTAATAACCGCCTCTGTTACCATTGCCGGGATCTCTATACCAGCTTTGCTCTGTGCACCGGTTGCAATCTTTAACCAACCTTGTAGAGTTGAGCCATAATTGATAATTAGGTTAGTTTGGATTGAACGAAGTTCGTATTGATTGAAGGGGAATGCGTATTCGTTACGAATAGTTACTTCACCGCCTTCAAGGAATTGCCATGCGCCAAGGCTTTGATTACCCACGTATCTAGCAACGGATTGAGTTCCGCCCATCCAACCGGATAGATACAAGTTTTCGGTAATCGTGGAGTTATTAGCAGTAATAGTACCCGTACCCATTACGTATCCGTAAATGAACATGGATGCATAATTTACAATAATATTACCTGATAGGTTTACAACGGAATATCCGCCGGTTATACCATTTTGTTGGGTTCCTGCGTCCTTTTTACCTGTTCTTGCGCCAACAGTGAAGGTACCTTCCACGTTCAACGTTACGTTAGAAGGAATTCCAACGGTAATATAAAGTACAGGAGTAATATCATCGCCTGCTTTTACATCAGGATGAGCATCATAGTATGCAGCACCATCTTCACCTGAGGTGCCACCGGGCAAGTAGCCCAAAGTATCGTCGCTCTTATAAGGAACCAAGAAGGTCACACCATCATCAATAGTATAATAAGAACTATCGTTGTAGTATTTTTCTTGAGCTTCTTTAGATGCAAAGTTAGTATTGGCTTTTACAATGATAATATCATTTACACTTGCCGTTTGGATTGCTTCTTCAGGAGTATAGTAAACTGCACTGTTAGAACTTAATACAACGGTCTTGTGCTTAATATACCAATCAACGTTAGTAATAACGCTTTCACCACTAATCATCTCGTAGTTTACGGAATTAAACGTCATTACAGTATAGTAGGTTCCGCCAACGAACTCGTTACCATTAGAATAACTCAAAGTATAAGAAGTTGCACCTGAGTAGATTAATTCTTCTTCACTATTATCGTTAGTCCAATAGAATTGAGGAGCAAGCGTATACTTGGTTGCGATTGCTAGAGTGGTTGCAGTTTCAAAACCGTTTACTATATCCCCAGTTGTATATGCATCTGTTTTTAACGTTATTTTTGCAGGAGTTAATTCTACCGATACTTGCAATGGGTAATCTTTGTAGTTTTCGCTATCTGCATTATAGATTGCACTATAGCTATGAACGTCTACCGTGGGAACGGCACCGCCGGTTACCCAACGGAAATTGGCTTCTAGAGCATAACCGGAATTAAGAGTCTTATTCTTGTTATATTCGCCGGTATAGCCCTTGTGAGTAATGTTGGTATAACTAGCTTGGCCTACCTTTAAGGTGATGGTTGCACCAAGCAATTTGTAGTTACCGTCAGCAGTAGTTGCACTTACGGTATAATCGGAAGCGTTTTGGAACTTGTTGGGAGTGGTAGAAGGACCGTTAGTGTTCTTGGAAACAAAGCTTACGGTAGCTACCTTACTTACGTTATCAATATCCAAATAGCTTGCTTTAATTTGACTAGAATAATCTTCGCCGGTATAGGTATAGGTTGCTCCATTGCCCACCCATGCAATCGTGGTTTGGAAAGGACTTACCTTTATCGTACCGTTGTTAATTGCGGTAAACGAATATTTTTCACTAGATGCGATAAGCACTATTGCGTGAGAGCCAACGCTACCCTTTTCCGCACCCCTTTCGTAGGTAGTAGTTAGCGTTAGAGTTCCAATATCTGCAACCTTATCGCTATAACCAAGTTTGCTTGCTTTAACGTTTGACTCGTTTATAGCCAAATCGGGTGTTTCGTCACCAAACGTTACGTTCTTGTCTATTGCAGTTATGGTTATCGCCATCTTATCAACGTGTAAATTTCCGTTTATAGCGGTTACTTTATAGTTAATAAGACCTAGTTTGGGAACTATTGCAAAGTCGCCACTCTTACGGTTTATTTCCGAATCGAAATCACAACTGTATAATATCTTACCATTGTAAGTAGCTAAACTTTCACCGGGAATAAAGCCCTCGCAAGTAGCAGTATAGGTTGGGATGGCATCACCATAGGTAATGTTAAAGCTAGTGGCAGTTACGGTCAAGGGTGCTTGGTTTATCGTTAGTTTTGCGTTGATAATACTAATTGCGTAGTTATCGTTTGCTAAACCACTAATCTTAATATCATATATACCTGCGTTACCACTATATGCATTACCCCCTTCATCGAAAGCACCAATCTCTAGTTCACCTAGCGTTGCCAAGCTTTCTCCCTCTGCATAGCTACCGGAAACGTCGTAAGACAATTCCGCTACGGTTTCACCATAGGTTAAGGTTTGTCCTACTGCAGTAAATGCGATAGGACGAGGATTAATAGTAACTTTTACTTGTTTCGTAATATCATTTTCTAATTCGCCGTTTGCATCGTACATGCGAATTGAATAATAGATGGGATAGGTACCGGCTTGAGAATAAACGTAATTTTCTTCACTATAATTTACACCATCCAAAGAGAATAGTAAGGTCGCAATAGGAACTTCAACAACATACTCTATGTCAAGACCATGGTCTTTACCGTCGTATACTACTGTGTTGCCCGTAACCGTTACACCATAGGTTGCAATTGCAACTTGGAAATCGTAAGTGATATCATAGTTACCTTTAACGTCTTTTTCTCCGTTAAGAATACTAATTTCTTGTGCCTCAATGAACTCGTCACCAAGGTCTTTACCTTGTGCGACGTAAGCGCCCATAACACTATTAGACGTCATAATTTGACCGCCAATAACGTCGTTTACGTATAGGCCCTCTCCACCTAATACAACGCTACCGTCGGTTGCGTTCATGCTACCGATCCAAACAACCTCATCCTCGGTATAAGCTCTAGCTTTAATGGTTAATTTTCTAGGTACTACCGTGATTTTACCTTGATTGTAGGTAATAGCATAGTTTTTAGCGTAGAAGTTACCAATTTGAATATCGTATTCACCAACGTTATCGCCAATGGTATATCCGCCAACGACTTCTCCTTTCGTTACGGCAAGACTGGGGTCAAACGCCTCGTCACTAACCAATCCTTTATAGGTTACTTCAACGTCTATTGCTTCGCCGTAGGTTACTTGGCCTTGGATAACGCTAATTTCTAGCGGTCTTTGACCTACTACAAGGTTACCATATACTATTTTGCCCTCGTTAACTACGTAGTTGTCGGACCTAGTAAAGTCTACTCTAACTTTATAGGTGCCTACGTCGGATTTTTGTTGATAATTTTCAATATTGAATGAGAACCCTGTTTTAGCCAAATCGTCAAGATTGTCACCATCAATGGTGCCCTCTACTTTAAGGAGATTGTAGAAAACGTCCGCGTCGGGAGTTTCATCAAAATAAATGATTTCCTTATCTAGGAGAGTTAACGTTACAGCCTTGGGAACAACGGTCAATACTCCGCCTTTAAAACTAATGTTATAATTATCGTTTTTAAGGCTATTAGCATTTATTCTAATGGAATAGCCGTTAGGTTTGACGGGACTTCCTTCAGCGTAATCGTCGCATACGTATTGTGCTGTACCGAGAACGCCTTTTCCCTCGCCATTAACTAGTCCGGTTGCCGTAAAGTCTAATTCAGGAATACTATCGCCGTAAGTTACTGTAAAGCTTTTTGCGGTAACGGTTACGTTTGCCTTATCTACGGTAAGCTTTGCGGAAATTAAGGTTTCATCTTTATTAACGTTATAACTCGTAAGAATATTTTCTATATCAGCTACGTTAACGCTAATGGGATAGCCTTCAGTCACTACGGGAGAACCCTTTTGATAACTGCATTCAATCAAGTCGTTAACAGTATTACGTATGGTATTAACGTCACTATGACCATCGTTTTCAAACGCGCCGTCAATAGTTATTTCATAGCTAACGGGCTTTGCATCACCGTAAGTTAAGGTTACGTCGTTTATTCCAATGGTCAAACTCTTCTTGTTAACCCTCAACTTGATGGGTTGTTTGTCGCCAAGAGGAGAAACTATCTTTCCAAAACTGTAGTTTTGAGGATGCTCACCACCGCTTACGTAGCAGTTATCGGTATTTATGCTCAATTCATAGTTGCCCACGGGAGCGCCGGGGAAATAATCGTTTACTTGAGCAGGAGCGTTATCAAAAGCATTTTCTTTATTATCTTCTCCTACGAAGCCCTCAAATTCGTATTGTACGTTGATAAAATCAGTACCGTAATCAACAAAATAGAATGGGTCTCCTTTCTGAGGCTCGCCGTTAGTTCTAATATCAAGCCATATTCTGGTAGTTAATTCCTTTTTCTCAATTGTTACCTTGACTTCACTCAACACGATGGGCTCGTAGTTTTTACGCTCTATCTTGGTTATTATACTGTACTCACCGGCATTTTTTGCAGGAGAAAGATTAGAATAGCTTTCCTCGTCTTTTAATCTATAACTAATCACGTCGTTTGCAAGAACTCCGTTATAGTTGGGAGCCATATTGTTACCATTAAAGGTTGCAGTATATCCGCTAGCGCTAACCAAGCCTTCCAACGTTCCCAATTCAACCTTAATGGTTACGCGCTCAGAGGCGGTAACGGGGGTAAGGTTTTTATAGGTACCCGTTACTTTTACCTCGTAGGTGTATTCTCCAACGTCTTTACAAGGAACGGCTAAAGTGGCGGAAGTTGCTCCATCTATAATGGTTGCATCGTCGCCGTTAACGTCGTACCATTCGTAAGAATAGGTAACAACTTTATTAGCATACAACGAGCTAACGATATCCAAACCTGCCAAATCGTATTTGAAATTGTTACGCGAAGGTGCAAGCGCCAATCCATCTATATCTTGCAAGCTTGCCTTAGTATAAAGGTGAACTTCACTTGCCGGCATTACGTGTTCGCCACTTGGAATTTGGTATTCGTTTTGTAGTTCACTATCCGTATACAATCCGTCGAATTGTAATCCACCGGGTAACGACTGACGAGCAAGCTCTATCATAGAATTGTAAGCAAGAGAGATATTATCACCAACGGTAATTTGCTTCGTTTCTATTACTTCACCATCTTCCCCATAAAGAATCATGGGCATTTTTTCGGTATCATACAAAGCTCGTATGGTTAGGTCGCTCTTAACCTCACTAAAGTCCATATTCCAACGAGAAAACTCATATCCCTCCATTTCTGGTGGTTCGGGAGCTATTGCAGACTCGCCGTAAGCAACCGTTTGAGTAGGCTTACCATTAACTAGGATAGGTTGTCCTTCTCCATCTAGGAACCTTACCGTAAAGGTTGCTACACTCCACTTTGCATATAGAGTAACGTCTTTAGTGGGTTCCTTGGTAATAGCTTCGGTCAAATCTTCGTCAAGATACCAGCCGTCAAATACGAACCCCTCTTTTTCTTCGGGAACGAATTCTAAGGCTTCTTCAGCTACGTTCGTTTCTTTTAGAACTTCATCGCCGTCCATAAACGTTACCGTAATTTGGGTAACAATGGGAGTCTTATCACCACTGGGTTTTTTGTTTCCATCGTCAGTGGGAGTGTCGTCCTCTCCACAAGCAAACAAAATAGACACAGTGCATAGTAATATCATAATTACTATGAGAGTTCTAAGAATTTTGTTTCTTTTCATAGGTTTTACCTCCTTTTATTTGCCTTCAACAGGCGCGATAGGTAGAATATATGCTTTTCCTGAATTGAGTTCAGATTGTTGTTTTTCGTAATTGAAATTGGAATTGCTGTCATACATATAGAACGAGAAAGGTTGGTATCCCGCTGCTTGAGGGAGCAGAACCGCTTGACGGTAAAACATGGAGTTTTCGTCCTCTCCTATTCTTAGCACGTTAAGATTTATCATGTAGTTAGTCATCATTTCCGTGTTCAAATTGTCGGTTACCAAGTATGAATAGTTATGTCCGCCACCATAGAAGCATATTCCGGCGTGAACGTATCCATTTCCACCTATTCTGGTAATAATACCAGGATATTTGATAGCACCATTTTCCTCCACCTTTGCGACCTTTTCTAACATAAGGTCTATTTGTAGTTTAAGGAATTCCATTGCAGTGTTGGTGGTTTCTATTAAGGTTGAACTATCCACCTTGGACATATCTTTCCAGTCGTAAATCTTTACGTCCCCCTCCAAACGGAGTACGCTCGGGAATGAGTTGGAACCCAAATTATCCCAATACGCCATTCCATAATCACCATCTAGCATTTCACCATTAAAGTGGGTTTCCATACCAACTGCGAATACACCGCTAGTCGCGAATACGGAATTTTTAACGGTTACGTCGGTAATAACGTAGTTATCGTAAAAATACGAGTCTGTCTTTGTGCTCTCTTGGAATAATTCATAGTCACTGCCATCCACTTTGGTGGGTTGCTTTGTAATCCACTCTTCCGTTCTCTTATTATATTCGTGGGACTTAACCGCACGGTTAGAACCAATTTTTAGTAGAAACTCGCGACCTTGAGTTATCTTGCAACTTTCTATGTGCGCAACTAAACGCTCCTCTTGAACGTTTACGTCGCTATAATTTTCAACTATTGGATTACCATCCGTGGTCTCTCCACCATATACACGCACCACAGTTCTACCATTAGAAATACGACTGTTTAGCAAAGTGGTATCTCCGCTAATTTCCAAAACCGTACCAACGTAGTTTAACATGGTTAAATCAAGACCGCCACCATCCTCGGGAGAACGAGTTATCTTTGCATCCGAACAACCAAGAAGTTCAACGTTGTTAATGCAAACGTCGTTATTTTTAACAAGGAAACTAATGTTATCTTGCGCCTTAACCGAAGCAGTATCGATTGCAACAAAATCAAGAGGTCCCTTAAATAACAATGGGTTACCAACTCCGTCTTTCGCAGTAGTAAAGTTTTCGGCGTTAATAACGTAACCGTTACCAAACACGTCGTTACCGAACTCTATCAAATAATTTACACTGGGACGATAGCCGTACTTATTCTTATAATAGGTCCAGTCATAGTCAGTTAACATGGTTGAGGATTCATCTTTTAACTGCTCGGCAGTCATTCCTTGCCAACCCAAGGTTACGTTCTTCATTAGAACTATCTTTTTACCTTCCGCGCCGGCTCTCCTCAAATGACGATAGTCTACTATGGGATCGTTTCCTTCTACGCCTATCAATACGCCACCTTTAACAGCCCTTATCTTTAGCGTAGTCTTAATTTCAACGCCCATATTAACGCCGTTACTCCACTTTGCAGTTATGGTAGAAACACCATCGCCGTTAACCATAACCTTAAAGCTATCTTGGGTAATAAACGGGGCAACAATAGAGTTATCTGCTCCACTAAAGCTAAGATCCTCTATATTATATCCACCGATAGAACCGTCATCGTATTGTATCTTCATTTTTACTTCCGGATAATAATGGGGTTTATATCCGGAATCGTCTAGTATAGTGTCGCCAAGAGTTAATAATCCCTCGCCGTCACTAGTACCCATTTGCTTTACAAAGTCTATCGAGTAAACGCCACGAACGACGTGGATATTCTTCTCGATAGTGTAAATTTCATCTCCTCTTTCCGCCTCTCCGCTATCACCGTTTATCACTTTTTCGTAAGCGGTTACGAATAGTTTGTACTCTCCGGTCTCCATCGCGTTAATTTCGGCAGATAAACCACCGTTTTTAACGGTCACCGCTAAGCCAGGATCACTGGTAGACCAACCGTAAATTACGTTATCGTCGCTAGGCTCGCCGACTGCAACGTATTGTACCTTGGAGTTCTTTCTTTGATATACGTCGTCCTCGATAGTAAGGTGATACGAATTGTAAACGTTAAACTTAAAGTCGGTAAAAGCTAAAACGAGGGTGGATTTTGCGCTATTTCCTGCAAGCCCAAGTTTCAAAGTTATATTCTCCGGATGCCCATCTTCTAGAGTTAGGGTAACTTTATAACGCCTTCCTTCGTTATCTAACGCTTCGTAGGAATCACTAAGGAAATAATTCCCCGTAATACCCAAAAATACCGTCTCACCAAGCCCGGGTAACGGCTCTTCCAGTTCAAGAAGGAAGCTTACCTTGTTCTTTCCTTTCTCAAACATGAGTTCGTTATCGCTCTTTCCCTCGATAACCATACCACTTGCACCGCCAACGTAGGGCACTGTAACTTTAATCGTGGTAGGCTCAAATCCTTCCACTACGTTATCACAATCCAAAGTGATAATCGCCTCACCCGAAAGTCTTACCGTTGCTTTACCGGTTACGGAATTAATATCTACTACGTTACTATCACTCGTTGACCAAGTTACACTACTAGAAGATAGCTCAACAGGATAAATTAAACTGGTAAATTGATATTCGCCTGCTCCTAACGTGGTAGCATACGTGGTTCTATCTTGCTTTTCAACTTCGACACTTTCGCCGGTAATCTTATTTACCTCGGGTTCCAAATAAACTACTTTACTGGACATTACGGAAAGAATTACGCTATCGGTATATCCTCTATCGGCACTAACCGCGGTTATCTTTGCTTTTCCAGTTCCGTTCAAAGTTAGGAGTCCGGTATTTTCGTCAATTTCAACGTCAGCAATCTCGGCATCCTCTTCCGCTGCCTCAACCGTAAAGCTATAGTTTTGGTTCTTGGCATTAGAGGGTTCAACTTGTGCTTGCATATAAATAAAGTTATCGGGACTGGCATTGTACTTTGCCATATCAAGATATATAAATCCCTCGTCACTTTGTGTGGTAATCTTTATTCCGCTTACAGGAATATCCGCAAGTATGCTTGCGACCTTACCTACGCTAAATATAGTGATAAGGAAGACGAGTGGAATTATCATTATGAGTGCTATAACTTTCTTTTTCATATATTAATCCCCCTCCGACAATCTTTCAAATTTTTTCCTCATTCCTATAAACGTATATAGCAACGAACATATTAATGATAATAGTGAAAGACCACCCGCAAACATATAGGTAAATCCCTCGATATTCATTTCCGCGTCAAGCGAGCCAAGTACTGCAAACGCTAGTGGTACGCCTCCAATAATGAGCGATACTAACATGCCAAGTACGATTATGGTAGACACGTTACCATTACCTTCCTTAACGGTGTTATCTTCTTCCGTCGGGAAGTAGGGTTTGTTAAGGTCCTTTCTAGTTGCAAAGCAAATTTGAGCAAGCCCCAATACAACACCCACGAAGAATACGAATGCACCCTCCAAGTTATCGATGAAACCAAGTAACGTGATTACTGTAGTCGATATGCCAACCGAAAGAATGGTAACCACAAAATTAAGACCAATCTTTACCCCTACTATTTTTGAGTATTTGATAGGAAGAGTCTTTTGCATATAGAACGATCTTCCTTCGCGCGAAATATTTATTGCACAGAAGGTATTCGTTAGCGAGCCAAACAATACTGTTAAAAGCAACGCGATTTCAAAATTCATCTCCACGTGCAAAAGTGAACTTAGCAAATTCTCACCCAATCCCATACAGAAATAAACCATTATAGGAAGAATTGCCGCAACCGATATATATTGGAATGCGTAGTCGGGCGTAAATAATATAGCACCAAGCTCTTTGGCAATAAGTCCGTGAGTAACGGAACGTGGACGAGAAAGCTTCTTTGCATGGAATACTATGCCGTCGTTATTTTGAACGCGGATTTTGATTGCCACATTATAAAGCAAATACTCAACGCCAAATCCTAACAAACCGAGTACGACTATTAATATCAACAAGGTTATACCGTTTTTCAAAGGTTCCACGTTAAAGACTATTCTTGCAATAAAGTTGGCAGGTACGAGTTTGTCGGTAAGATTAATAATGAAAAGCATAATTTCTTCCGAGAAGAAGAATTTTATATCTCCCGTTGCTATTAGATTTTCAAAAAAGCCTAGAATTCGTGCATATCCCACGAAAAGCACCGCTGCAATAGCAGTAACGGCAACCAAGAACAATAAATATTTGGATTGTATAAACCTCTTAATAAAATAGAAAGGTAAGCAAAGTATGCTTGCTAAACCTAAACTAATAAACGGTATTAACAAACTCGCCACCGTTGATATTACGATGAACATTATGCTTTGGGAAGTAACTTGAGCAAATACTATAACTAGAGGAAGAGTAACGCATACGGCAAGGAAGGCTTGCGAAAAATACAAACCTATCATTTTTGCGATGAATATTGCTTGGGGCTTAATTGGTAATACCGCAAGAACGTTCCTATCGTCACTTTCAAAAATAGCACGTGTTAGTTGAGAGGTCGAACCAAAAACCGAAATAACCAATACTATTTCGTACACTATCGTCATTATTTCGTACAAACGAGCGTTAACGTCAAGCACGTTATCGATACGAATGGTGGAATACTTTTCAATAAATTGTTTGAATACTACCGCAATAACGAAAAGTACGAGTGCCATCAAAACAGCGGAAAGCAACATACCAACGACGTCGATATTTTTGCGATTGCGCTTAAAATACGCTAGATGCTCGTGTATCTGTTTTCTTATAAGTACGCCAACCATTTTTATTTTTTACCCCCGTTCAACATATGGAATCTGGGAGGATTGGGCTTCTTGTTGGCTTGACGACGAGAAACCACTCTAATTTCATTTTGTTGGGCAACGGCTCCTTCCCCTACTTCGCTCTCGCCATTTTCAATTTTCATTTCGGCTTGGAGAGCTTTGTCCGCCATCATTGCCGCTTGGAGAGCTTCTTGGTCGTCGCCAAAGTAATAACCTTCCAAAATAGTATGGTCGTTTCTCATACTGTCATCAATAACTAAATCCGCAACGAGATTTCCTTTATTGATAATAACCACACGGTCGCAAACGCGTCTAACGACGTCAAGGTTGTGGCTACTAAACAAAATCGTCTTTCCCTTTCTTGCGTAAGTGTGCATAAAATTGATAACGGCATTTTGAGTACGAGGGTCAAGACCAACCATGGGTTCGTCCAATATCCAAAGCTCAGGCTCGTGTATGAGTGATGCCATCATACATATTTTTTGCTTCATACCGTGAGAATAGTTGGAAATAAGTCTTTTAATAGCGTCACCAAGTTGAAATACGCTTTCCAATTCCTCGTAACGAGCGCGTCTCACTTTCTTGGGTACTTTATAAACGTCTGCCATGAATGACAAATATTGCAGTCCCGTCATTTTAACAAAGGTAGCATGGTTATCGGTGACGAACGAAAAATTCCTTTTGGCCTCGATAGGATTTTTAGAAATGCTGTATCCACCTATAGTGATTTCACCTTCGGTTAGAGGTATCATGCCGGTGATACATTTTAGAGAAGTAGATTTACCTGCGCCATTAGAGCCAAGCAATCCTACGATTTGTCCTCTCTCGCAAGAGAAAGAAACGTCTTTAACCGCATAGTTTGCTTTTGCGCTATATTTTTTGCAAAGAGAACTTACTTCTAAAGTTTTTACTTGCATTTCTTCTGATTGTTTAAAGTTTTTCTTAGCCATGTCGTCCTAATCGTCCTTTGTTATCTATATTATATGCACGCGCACGCACTCATCGTGCGCACACATATATTAAATATATAATATAGTATGGTATTATGTCAATAAAAAATCGCTTTTATATAGCAAATATCACCAAAATTTCACTTTTTGGCATTGACAATATTCACAATGAATAATATAATTTTCTTATGAATACGGCAATTTTGAAGAAAAGAAAACAATTTTTACTGGAAAATCCCGACCTTAGTGCGCAGGATTTAAGCGGTGAGCCGAAATACAAGTCTAGTTTTATGAACAAACTAAACGACCTCGGCGATAGGTTTTTATACTCTCGTTTATATTTTGCACTACTATGCCTAACCATCTTTTTATGTTGGTATTTCGAGGTAGAAGCTTATGGTGTAATCGGCATAATCTTCTTTGCATCCATAGTGCTTATTATGAGAAGAGATACGACGCCTCTTATACCGATAATTTTTGTTGTCGCAATGATTTTCCCAAGGGATATAGACCCCATGACTTATGCTAACGTCTTCTACTTCTTTATCCCGCTACCCATAGCAATAGTAACCCATTTTAT
>JAZSLG010000134.1:0-4918 GCA_045535235.1 Candidatus Stercoripulliclostridium sp. | reverse complement strand
AAGGAGTTGTAGTTAACACTTGTCTTCCTAAGACCGCTTGGCCTCCGACTTACGCATAATAGATAATGCAAAAAACCTTCTTGGAATGGATAAGGTAATTTTATTGCCCACCTATAATCCACCCCACAAAGAGGGTGCGACGGCAAGTTACGACGAGCGCGTGGAAATGTTAAAAATATTTGCAAGCACTCGTACCTTCGTTAGCGTTAACGAGATTGAGCGCGAACTTAACCTTGAAAAAAGTTACGCCTACATTATACTTGGCGAGCTAAAAAAACGTTATCCTTTGGACGAACTTTACTATCTGATTGGTAGCGATTCTTTGCGCAAATTCGAGGTGTGGGCTTGTCCGGAAAAGATATTGGAAAGCGTATCTATACGAGTTATCACGCGTGGCGATGACGAGGGAATAGAGGCACTAGCAAGCGAGTATTCTCGTAGGTTTGGCGGTGATATTAAAGTGGGTTTTGGCGCATTGGAGGAGTCTTCGTCTTCCATACGCCTAGCATTGGAGTTACAAAACTACGAAGCCCTACAAGGCAGAATTATGCCGGAAATTTTAACTTATATTCGTGAGCGCGGATTATATTCACGTTACGGCGAGATATTACAAAAACTGCGGTCTACTCTTAACGAGCGCACCTATAACCATTCCTTACGCGTAGCGGAGTTTGCGGTAAAAAATGCTTGGAGAGTGTGGGAAGATTACGACAGAGTAATGCTTGCGGGACTGCTTCACGATTGTGCAAAGGATATGCAACCAATAAAAGAGTTGGAAAGTTACGACACACCCTCTTTAGAGGTTATTCACCAGTACGACGGAGCCTTAGTAGCTAGGAGGGAGTACGGAGTAGTCGACCACCAAGTATTAGACGCAATAAGGTATCATACTACCGCTAAACCCAATTTTTCTCCACTTGGTAAGCTACTGTATCTAGCCGACAAATTGGAGAGTGGTAGGAGTTATCCCGGTGTGGAGGAATTACGCAAAGCTATCGAAAGGGGAGTGGACGAGGCGCTCAAACTGACATTGGAGCATACTATCAATTATTTGCGCGCGCAAGGTAAAGAAATAGACCTATTGACTTTGCGTGCCTACGAGTGGTACAATAAATAATAAGTGGTAGACCGCGCTATCTTGTGGACTACGCATAAAGGAGAAAAATATGAACTCATTAGAACTCGCAAAAAAAATTAGTGATATACTGGAAGACAGACATGGTAACGATTTGGAAATAATCGACCTTACCGAAAAAAGTACGATAGCGGACTATTTCGTAATAGCAACCGCCAAAAACTCTTCTCACGTTAGGGCGCTTTGTGACGAAGTTGAAGAAGCACTTGAAAAGGAAGAAATTTTCGTATCTCGCAAAGAGGGACTACGCGACGGACGTTGGGCAGTACTTGACTACGATAACGTTCTCGTACACGTTTTTAATGCCGATACTCGTGATTTCTTCTGCTTGGAAAAGCTTTGGAAGGACCACAAAGTAGTTGCTAGCGACGAGGAATAGGAGAATGGAACAAAAAGAAAAAGATGGTAAGGAATTGTCCCCATCTGGTAATAATGAAATAGAGTCTAAAGTTAATCTTGAGGAGCTTTCGGGTGACGATAGTAATGCTTTGGATACCCATTCTCCCCAAGAAAACAATGGCGTCAAGGTAGAAAAGACCGAGCAGAAAGCAAAGAGTAAAAAGAAGCTCGCCACCGCCTATATTACTAAAGTAGCGGTGCTTAGTGCTATTGCAACGGTACTTTACTTTTTTGCGCGCTTCCCCATTTTTAGCGTTCCACCCTTTAACGTTTTGGATATGGACTTTTCCGATATTCCCGCGCTAATAGGTGGCTTTGCGCTTGGCCCGGTTGCCAGCGTAATTATTGCATTCATAAGATGTGCGGTTAAATTATCAACGTCTACTACGGCTTTCGTGGGTGAGCTTTCGGCATTTGTAGTAAGTATTAGTTTTACTCTACCGGCTACTATCATTTATAAGTATAAAAAGAATATTAAGGGTGCGCTAATAGGTCTTGTCGCAGGCGTTTTTTCCAACGCCGTTATAAGTTCGTTGTCCAACTATTTTATAATGGTGCCTATGTACGCTTCCTTGTACTCTCCCGCGCTAATGGAGGTTAGAGTAGAGTTTGCATTCATGTACGGACTTGCCTTCAACCTTATCAAAACGGTAGTTGCATCCGTCGTAACCTTCTTACTATACAAGAGATTGTCCAAAATACTTCATCTATGATTATTACCACCCATAATTTACAAGAAACCGAGGAACTTGCAAAAAAAATAGCTAGTGAAATTAAAGGTGGCGAGGTGTTACTTCTTAACGGTACTCTCGGCGCCGGTAAAACCACGTTTACCAAGGGTTTTGCCAAGGCACTTGGCGTTACTAAAACCGTAGTAAGTCCCACTTTTACCATCATAAAGGAGTATGAAGGAAGCTCGTTGACCCTCTATCATATCGATATGTATCGCATTGAGGACGAAGACGAAATATACGAGCTTGGGATAGAAGAGCTTTACCGTCCGGACTCGGTTACGGTAATAGAATGGAATAAAATGGAAGAATTGCCCGACAAAGTTATTACCATTAACGTTAAAGTTGAGGGCGAAACGACGAGAAACTGGGAGATTTTGGGCTTATGAAAGCTGTTATTATAGACTCGACTGCAAGCGAACTCGTACTTGTAGCAGTAAACGGAGAGGTAGTTAAGAGCCATTTGGGTACGGCGGGCGCGAGAAGGCATACCGGCGAAATTTTAACTGCGCTCGACAAGCTGTTATCTTTAACCAATATGGAGGCAAGCGAGCTTGATTACGTGGGTGTCGTTGTTGGTCCCGGGTCGTTTACAGGAATAAGGATAGGGGTATCTACCGCTAATGCTATGGCTTATGCCAGTGGAGCTAAGCTCGTTGAACTAACCGAGCTGGAGAGTTTACTTATTAATGAGGAACGTGCGCTTGGATTAATAGACTGCAAGCACGACAACTATTATGCATTGTACAAAGAGGGCGCGAGCAAGGAATACAAGGCGGTCAACGTGGTTGATATTCAACCTTATGAAGGCAAAAAGGTCTATTTTGATACTCCTAACCCTCAAAACTTGTACAAAACCTTTTTGTTAAAGGTGGAAAATAACGAATTTAGCACGGTAGCCAAGCCCTATTATATGAAAAAGTCATCTGCGGAGGCGTAATGAAAGGTGGATTTACGATAGAAAAATACACCCTTGAAGACTTACATAGCATAGCCGAAATAGAAAAAGAGTGTTTTGATAAGCCCTGGTCTTATGAAAGTTTTTGTATGGAATATGCCGACAAGAACAAGTTTTATTTTGTTGCAAAAGACGTTAACGGAAAGGTAATAGGCTACGGTGGATATGCCCATATACTTGACGAGGGGCATATAATGAATGTTGCGGTTACCGCTTCACACCGTGGAAAGGGAGTTGGACGCGCAATAGTTGCGCGCATGCTAGGCTCTGCACGTGAAAACGGCATAGGGGCCATTACCTTGGAGGTAAATGAAAACAACGCTCCCGCAATTGCTCTTTATGAGAGTGTAGGTTTCACCTATAGTGGCACTAGAAAGCATTATTATGGTTGGGGGATAGGGGCGCGTATTTACTGGTACTACTTTTAGACTTTGTTTTTTGGCGAATTGCTTAGAAAAGACTAAGACCTCACTCAGTCATTTACGCCTAGTAAACTCCTGTCGTTCGGCTTCGCCTTTCCGTCGCACTTCATCCAAAAACCAAAGTCTACCGTACTCTAAAACTGGTGCGAGTAAACTCAAACTGAACAACAAGGTTTTGGGCGAATTTGTTAGTTTGCTGAATATAAAAGATAAACATAATATGGAGGGATAGTATGAATAAAAGGTTAATAACAATTTTTCTAGCTATACTATTAATTTGTACGTTATGCGTAACAATGGTTGCTTGTAGCAACAAGGAAAATAATGACGACTCTAACCCAAATGGTGAACAAACGGACACACCTTCAACTGATACTCCGACGCCCGATGACGGTGGCAGTTCACCCATAGCGCCAAGTCCCGATGACGGTGGCAGTTCACCCATAGAGCCGAGTAGTTCTTGCTTGGTTTTTGAACTAAAAACAGACGATACATACGAAGTAGTAGGCTATACCAGAAACCCTATAAGCGTTGTTATCCCCGCGACCTATAATGATAAAGCTGTAACAAGCATTGGAGATGAGGCATTCGATCATTGTACCTCCCTAAGTAGCGTAACCATACCTGACTCCGTAACCAGCATAGGAAGTTGTGCATTCCTTATGTGTGACTCCCTAAGTAGCGTAAACTATCTAGGCACAATAGAACAATGGTGTGGCTTTATGTTTGGTATTGGCGCAAACCCATTAAGTTATGGTGCAAAACTATATCTAAATGGAGAACTAGTAGAAGACTTAGTAATACCTAATACTGTAACGGAGATTAAAGCTTATGCATTCTATGGTTGCACCTCCATAAAGAGCGTAACGATAGGGAACTCCGTAACCAGCATTGGCGAGGGTGCATTTTCTAGTTGCGACTCTCTTACTAGCGTAACGATAGGGAACTCCGTAACCAGCATAGGAGATGATGCATTCTATGATTGCTACAAACTAGTAGAAATCTATAATCTCTCAAACCTTACCATAGAAAAGGGAAATGACTCAAACGGCTACGTGGGATATTATGCGTTAGACGTATATACCTCACTAGACACTCCAAGTAAACTCTCAACCGATAGTAATGGTTATATTATCTATACCAATGGAGAAGAAAAAACACTAGTAGGATACGTTGGAAGTGAAACAGAGTTAACCTTACCAAGTGGTATAACTTCAATAAACCAGTATGCATTCTATGAAAATGACACAATAACTAGAGTAGTAATTCCCGA
>JAZSLG010000137.1:0-10458 GCA_045535235.1 Candidatus Stercoripulliclostridium sp. | reverse complement strand
TAGAAATTTTGGAAGAAAAAGTATTCACTAACGAAAAAATTAAAATTGACGAAATATTTGCTACAATAGTTCACGCAACTAAGGATCAAAATAGCACGGCTAATGCTATAAGAGATCATTATTTGTATGCGAAAACAATAGAATATTCCACCTATACAGCATTCTCATCAGCTCGTAAATTTAGTGCAATAACCCTTAATAACGGCGTTAACTATATTATGGGCGCTCCCGACTTTATTACTAGAAACACCCCCTACGTTGAAGAATTTGTACAAGAGAACGCCGAAAATGGTAGACGTACTCTTGCTCTAGTCGAGTATCGTGGCAATATTGATGAATTTTCACCGGAAAAAGGAAGATGTCTTGCCGTTATTTCTCTTGAAGATAAACTTCGTGGCGACGTTAAAGAGACGTTAGATTGGTTTAGACAAAATGACGTAGATATTAAAATTATCTCCGGCGATAACCCCGTAACGGTTTCTCAAATTGCTATCAAAGCCGGTGTACATAATGCGGAAAATTATATTAATTGTAAAGGTCTAAGCGATGAGGAACTGGAAGAAAAGGTTGAAAAAACCACTATTTTCGGTAGAGTATCTCCTGAACAAAAGCAAAAAATCGTAAATCTATTACAAGCCAAAGGCCGTGTCGTAGGCATGGTTGGCGATGGTGTAAACGACGTTCAAGCACTAAAAGAAGCCGATTGCTCTATTTCTTTTGCATCTGCTAACGAAGTTGCAAGGAATATTTCTCGTATAATATTAATGGATAATAACTTTAAGACCATTCCATCAATCGTTCAAGAAGGAAGACAGGTTATTTCCAACATTCAAAAGGTTAGCTCATTATACATAATGAAAAATTTATTCGTTATGTTTATGGTCTTAATGTTTACTATATTAACTTTCATTACGGAAGTTAACTCCTATCCATTCGATACCAAGAGAATGTTGTTAATAGAATTTTTCGTAATAGGAGTTCCCACCTTCTGTTTTGCTCTACAACCGAACAAAGCAAGGGCTACGGACAAATTCTTATCCAACATAATGAAAGCCTCTATTCCCTCTGCAATCGGCCTTATATCGGGTGTTATGTTCATTTTTGGAATGCTAGGTTGTTTTAGTGGCGATTTGACTAGTTTTGCTACCTATCAAACTGCTTCTACAGCGGCTGTAGGTCTAGCTGCAGCAGGCTTTGCTTGTTTAATAATAATAAGTATGCCTCCCAACTGGTTTAGAATGGGACTAATTACCGTAATGCTTGGTGTATCTGCACTAGCTTTATGGGCAGACTATTACTATGCCGTTCCCCTATTTGGCGACACATTCTTAAATATTGACTGGCTGTTACCTCTAAACAACTGGTTACTAATCATAGGATGTACCGGAATTTGCGTGGTTGTAACACTACTTTTCCGTTATTTAATTGAGCTAGTATCAAAGAAATATGGAGACAAGCTATACGCTTCATTTGAAAACTTCATATCAAAACTAAAAATTAAAAAATTTAAATAAAATAAAAAAAGGAGTTCAAAACTCCTTTTTTTTACACTATAAATTGGTTATAATCTTTTAATTGAGATTGTTTCGGGAAGATTTTCAATCTTTTTAATGATAAAATCAAGTTCTTCGGAAGACTTAACTTGTAATGTAATATTTATTATAGCTATACCCTTTTGAACACGCATATCAACGCTAGTCATGTAAATACCTTGATTGGAAATCGTAGGAAGAATAACCATTGCTAAGCCAGTTTTATCAACACATTCAATTAGTAATCTTGATTGGAAAACGGTATTATCGGTATTAGTCCAACTAACGGGTAAAAATCGTTCCGTTTCCATCATTCTAACGTTAGGACAATCTTTACGATGGATTGATACACCAGCGCCACGCATAGCGTAACCAACTATTTCGTCCCCGGGAACGGGATTACAACAACGGGCAAGTTTAACCAAAAAATCATCGTAACCCGCAACGGAAACACCACTTTGGGACTTGTTTTTACGTTTTTTGGGTTGCTCCGATTGAGCATTTTGAGGGTTATTAAGTTGCTCTAATTTTTGTTCGAGAGCTTTGTTTTTCTTATATTTATCAATAAGTTTTAAAAGAACCTGCCCAGTCTTTAACGCGCCGTAACCAATGGAAGCATACAAATCATCGAGTGAACTTAAAGAATATCTAGCTATAATTTCTTTTACTTCTTCATCTTGCGATGCGAGCAAGTTCCAATCATATCCTTTGCGTTTTGCAGCTTGATCAAGCATTTCTTTACCAAGCTTAATATTTTCGCCTACCCTCTCTTTCTTAAAGAAAGCACGAATTTTTGCTTTTGCTTGTGAGGAAACAACAAACTTGAGCCAATCGCGTGAAGGACCCTTACCTGAGTTAGAAGTTACGATTTCAATTACGTCACCGGTATTTAACTTGGTATTCAAAGGCACCATTTTATTATTAACCTTTGCTCCAATACACTTATTACCAACTTGACTGTGAACTTTATAGGCAAAATCAACAGGCGTCGCATCCATTGGCAAGTCAAAAACTTCACCTTTGGGCGAAAATACGTAAATTTCATTCAAAACGATGCTATTCTTAAATGTAAACAAGTATTCTTTTGAATCGTTAATATCCTCTTCGGACTCCATTACCTCTCTTACCCAAGAGAGTTTTTTATCCAAATCAGAGTCGGGAACCTCACTTGTTTTGCCCTCTTTATATTTCCAATGTGCAGCAATACCAAACTCAGCTATCCTATTCATTTCGTGAGTACGAATTTGAATTTCAAAAATTTGACCAAAGTTAGATACAACTGTTGTGTGGAGAGATTGGTAAAGGTTGGGTTTAGGCATTGCAATATAATCCTTAAACCTACCCGGAACGGGCTTCCACATGGAGTGAATAATACCAAGAACGCTATAACATTCTTTTATATCATCAACAATTACACGAACAGCAATAAGGTCGTAGATTTGTTCCAGCGTTTTATTTTGGTTAACCATTTTTTTGTAAATGGAATAAAAATGCTTAGGACGACCTTTTATTTCTGCTTTAATACCAACGTTGTCAAGTTCATTAGCAATTTCATCTGCAATTCTTTTAACGTACTGCATTCTTTCTTGACGTTTTTGGTCAAGTTCCCCAGCTAAATATTTGTAAGCATCGGGGAAAAGATACTTCATAGATAGATCTTCTAGCTCGCATTTAACTTGAGAAATACCAAGTCTAGCACTCATTGGAGCATAGATATCCAAAGTTTCTTGCGCAATTCTCTTTTGTTTTTCTACGGGTAAACTATCTAGAGTGCGCATGTTATGCAATCTATCGGCTAGTTTAATAAACAATACGCGCAAATCTTTTGAAATTGCAAAGAATAACTTACGCAAGTTTTCCGCTTGTTCTTCTTCCCTCGAGTTAAACTTATATTTTAGTTTAGAAAGTTTAGTAACTGCTTCCACCAAACTATAAATTTCTTCACCAAATTTTTTCTTTAGGTCGTTTCCTTCGCAAGCAGTATCTTCAATAACGTCGTGTAAGAGGCAAGCACAAACGCTAGAAACGTCCATCCCGAGTTCAACAAGAGTTATGGAGGCTTGTATTGGATGATAAATATAAGGCTCGCCAGAGGCTCTAAATTGACCTTCATGCCATTTTGTTGCGTAGTCTAGTGCGTATTGAATTAGTGTAAAATCGCCTTCAGAATAAGCATGTTTACATTTTTTCAAAAACTCTTGAACTATCATAATTTTCCTCCGGACAGTTTAAGAATTTCAGATTGAGCAAGGTCTTTCTTTTCCATACTAAATCTTACAATATCATTGTCAAAATAGATTATATTAAGCTCTTGTAAAACGTAATAACCGAGTACGAATTCAACGTAGGAATAATTATAACCAGAGCCGGCGCATCTAAAATACATGTCTAATACGCCCTCTTTCTCTTTATCCATATAATTATTTCTAATCGCGTTATACGTTTTAATAAGAGTATTCCTATCGGGTAATTTATCCTTAATTACTATATCTAGTGGATTATCATATACAGTTATGGAGGCGCTATATTGGTTTATAAGCGAATTTACGTAACTTTCAGGTGGATTATCGTAAACTTCAATTTCGGAATAATAATCACAGTTTAAGTGTCCGTGAGGAGCTAGTAATATAGTATTAAAAGGATTATTAGAAGTTAACTTATGCAAGGCTCTAACGTAATTAGGATATTTCTCAATTAACTTCATATAGGTATTTTTTGACCAAGTAATAATCAATTTACCAAAAAGTGCATCAGACCTTCCTCGGTTATATTTAACGTCGTTTATAATTCCTTTATGCGCGTAACGTTCGGCAACGGCGAATAGAATTTCCCTATCGCTAGGTAATATTTCATTAACAACCATTTCCTTAAAAGTACATCTTACGCTATCTTTTCCCATAAAGGTTTCTTTATCAGGATTATAATAAATAGTTTTGGTCATTGGTGCTCTTAAGGTTTCCAAATTTTCCAACTCGTTAAAAGCAACCAATTCCGTTCCCATTGTAATTTTACATTTAATATGATTTAGCCTTTTAATTCTTTCAAAAGGCAACGCGCCAACGACAGATGAAAAAACCGGTTTTGGATTACCCATCCCAAAAGGTTCAAGACGTTTAAGCTGATTAACGAACTGCAAATTTATCTCTTTTAATTCTAAATTCGCATCACTATGGTACTCAAGTTTGAATAATTCTTCCGAGTAGTTTTCTTTAATATATTCGTTAGCTTTCTCAATAAAGGAATCAAGTTTACTTGGCTCAACGCTAAGCCCTGCGGCCATTTGGTGACCACCAAATTGAATAATATATTCGTTTGCACCACTTAGTACTTCGTGAATATTAATTCCTGCTATAGACCTACAAGAACCTTTATATACATCGTCCTTTTTTGAGAACAATATGGTCGGGCGATGAAATTCCTCTGCAATCTTTGCAGCTGCTATACCAATAACGCCACCTTCCCAATCGTCACTATGCAAAACTATTATTCTTTTATTGATCAAATCATAGTTAAGAAGTAATTTTCTTGCGTCTGAAATGGTTTCTAGACACAATTCTTGACGTTTCTTATTTTCATTTTCAAGTTCTTGCGACAATTTATCACATTCGTGACGATCACAGCTAATAAGCAATTTCAATGATTTTTCGGCATTGGAAAGTCTACCAGAAGCGTTTAATCTTGGAGCAATCTTAAAAGCGATATCTCCACTAGTAACAGGTGAATTATATCTGTGTCCCGATACGTTTAGTAGCGATTTAATTCCCATCCTTACGTTATTTCCGGATAATCTTTTCAATCCTTCTATAGCTATAATACGATTGTCTTTAACTAAGGGTACCAAGTCTGCTATGGTTGATATCGCACAAATATCTAAAAATTTCTCTGCGTATTCGTCGCCAAATAGTGCTCTGATAAGCATATAAGCTACTCCACAGCCACAAAGTTCCGGAGCGTCCTCTTGTATTTTAGGATTAACAATAATACAATCCGGTAATATTTCTCGTGGTTCGTGATGGTCTGTTACAACGATATCAACGCCAAGTTTTTTTGCTATTTCTACCTCTTCAATCGAACCAATTCCACAGTCAACTGTAACAATCAAAGTTGGTTGTGTACTTTCAATTGCACGCTTTAGAGAATTTTCACTAAGACCGTATCCGTCTTCAATTCTTGTAGGAATGAAAACCGACACTTGGGCTCCATGTTCCTCAAGAGCCATCTTTAGCATCGCGCTTGCTCCAATACCATCGCAATCGTAATCGCCAAAAATAAGAATTTTACCATCGTAAATATGCTTTTTAATCTTATTAATTGCATCTGACATACCTTCCAAAACGTAAGGACTGGAAAGTTTGGAAAGATTAGGTTCCAAAAACTCAACGAGCTTTTCTTCCGTGTCAAAACCACGCTTAACCAATAGTTCGGTCAAGACGAGATTAAGTCCAATCTTTTCAGAAAGCTCTTTTATTGAGTTTTTGCTATAAATATTAAGCATATTTCTCCTAAATGAAAATCAAAAAAAGCCCGCAAGCGAGCTTTCTTCGTTTAAGTTTTGTTATCTTCTTCTCTTTGCAGCTTGTTTTCTTGCTTTCTTATTCTTGCCAAGTTTAACGTTCATGAGTAGACCCCAAATGCTGGGAGCAAGGAACAATGAGCTATATAGACCGGATAAAATACCAAATATGATGGGTAATGCAAAATCGGTCAAGGACTTAACTCCCCAGCAAGCTAAAATGGTAATTGTAATTAAAGTGGTGAAAGAAGATAAGAAAGTTCTGACAAAACATTCGGTAACGGATTGGTCAACAAGAACGTCAACGTTAAATCTTCCATCTTTAACTTCTTTTTTATGTTCTCTTACACGGTCAAAGATAACTATAGTATTATTGATTGAGTATGCAACAACGGTAATTAAGCCTGCTATTAACGAGCTATTAATTTGAATACGGAAAATAATAACTAGAGCAAGCATAACGATTATATCGGTAAAAGATGCACAAAGCGCAGCAATACCACTAAACAAGTCGAATCTAATTGCGATATAGATGAGCATTAGAACCATAGCAATGCCAACTGAAAGTAAAGCTTTGTTAATAAGTTGGTCACTTGCGGTTGCGTTAATCATTTCAGCGTTAGCAATAATACCGCTTGCACTAGGATATGCGGACTTAAGAGCATCTTCAACTCCATCGATAATGCTATTGTTTATAGCAATCATTTCTTCGGTCTTAGAAGACTCGTTGTAGTCAATACCGTTAATTGAGTTAGGATAACGAACTACGATAGCGTTATCGCCACTGTTTTGGTCAGTAGAAATAACGGCACCCTTCTCTTCTACAACACCTTTAATAATGTTATAAACGTTATTTCTATTAGCGCCTTGAATATCTGCACCATCCATTTGAACGGTTAGAACGGTACCACCCTTAAAGTCGATACC
Source organism: Candidatus Stercoripulliclostridium sp. (assembly GCA_045535235.1). Taxonomy (GTDB): domain Bacteria; phylum Bacillota; class Clostridia; order Christensenellales; family DTU072; genus Stercoripulliclostridium_A. The sequence goes on along the minus strand of JAZSLG010000137.1, from coordinate 3,486 downwards.
AATATTAGCAAAACCATCGTATTGGTTGCCTTCCGTGCTATATACAGTACCGCAAACGAGAGCGATAAAAATTATAGCAATAGGAAGAATAAACCAGTAATAAGCGTTACGGAAAATCTTTATGTTGCTTAGCTTAGGAAGTTTAATATTCTTTTTCATATTATTTTACCTCCTTATCTAGTTCAACACCCCTACGACGCAAGCCGTATAGAGCATCACTTTCTTCATTAAATGCAAGAGCGATATTGATAAGCAATCTACTTACTAATAGAGCAGTAAACATGGAAATAAGGATACCGATTAGTAGCGTAATACCAAAGCTCTTAATAGTGGTAGCACCAAATATAATCATAACGATGGAGCCAAGGATAGTGGTAATATTTCCGTCCAAGATAGCGGAAAGAGCTTTCTTGAAACCAATTTGAACCGAAGTTCTAATTGATTTACCACCGTTAAGTCTTTCATCCTTGATTCTTTCAAATATAATAACGTTTGCGTCAACAGCCATACCGATAGAAAGAATGATACCTGCAATAGAGGGAAGAGTTAATTGAACCCAAGGAACAATTGCAAGAGCATACATCATAATAACGGTATAAATAATAAGCGAACCGGTAGCAACTAATCCCATTGCTCTATAAATAGCAACCATTAGAATAATGATGATGCCAAGACCGATTGCACCAGCTATCAAACTGCTAGAAAGAGCATTTTGACCAAGAGTTGCGGAAATGGTCGAGTTCTCTTCGGGAGTTAGTGAAACTGCGAAAGTACCTGCTTGAAGCTTAATAGCTAAATCATTAGCTTGTTGTTGAGTGTAATTACCGGTAATAACGGCGTTACCATCGGTGATTGCCGTGTTAACGGTAGGAGCCATAATTTCTTCTCCGTTAATATAAATTGCAAGAGCTTTACCAACGTTTTCACTAGTAGCAGTTGCAAAAGCAGAAGTACCTGCGTCGTTGAACTTAAGGCTAATTGCATAAGTACCATCGTAAAGAACGGGTTGTGCGTCTTCTAGGTGCTTACCACCTTCGATTAGAACGTTACCATTTTCATCACGGAACTCAAGTTCAGCAGGTTCACCTATCAAAGCCATTAGAGATGCGGTATCTTCAACTGAAGGAATCTCAACACGAAGCTTGTCGTTACCTTGGCGAGTAACGGATGCTTCGGTATAACCTTTGGAGAATAATAGAGCTTCAAGGTTAGCTATGGTTCCGTCGACTGCGGAATCTCTTTGGTCAGCGTCAATGTCTTCTAAATCCATTGCGTATACTACGTACATACCACCTTCTAGGTCAAGACCTAATTTAATACTCTTTGATACCCAGTAAAAATCGTAATTGGATTTACCGATAGCAAAGGAATCTTGACCGTTAAGAGGGAAAATCAAAAGGGCGAGGCCGATAACGAGAACGGCTACAACGACCAATATGATGATTGCTTTGATTTTACTCACGAGTTATGCCTCCTAGCATTAGTCCTAACAATTATAAATCTTTTAAAAATTAAAGTCAATTATATTTATTATATATTATTATAAATTAAAGGTGAAATAAACAAAAGAGCAGTTTTGGAACTGCCCTTTTTACAAATATTAATCGTTCTGCTTTTCTATATACGCTATAGCTAAACTGTTTTCCAGACGTTTTCTAGTAAGAATACAACCTTGCTCGAACTGTCCTTCTAATTTTCCTGCAAAGTTTTTTGCATTTGCAGCACATCCACCACCGCAATAGTATTTTGCAGGGCAGTTTGTACAATGTTCTTTAGCAAGAACGGTATTTTTAGAAAATCTTTCCCTAACGCTATCGTTAACGATTCCGTCATAAACCGAGCCAATCAAATACTCTTTCTCACCAACGAATTGATGACATGGATAAATTTCTCCTACTGGAGATACCGCAACGTATTCAGTACCGGCACCACAACCCGTCAATCGTTTATTTACACAAGGACCATGGTCTAAATCAATCATATAATGGAAGAAATTAAACCATTTCTCGCCCTTTCTGCGCTCAATATAGCTTTCCGCAAGTTTATCATATTCTTCGCAAATTTTGGGCAAATGCTCGTCTTTTATTACCAAATGATGACTCTCGGGAAGAACTACAGGCTCAATGGAAATCTGATCGAAGCCTTGGTCGTTAAGAAACAAAATATCTTCGCTAAAATCCAAGTTTTTAGCAGTAAACGTACCTCTAACGTAGTAACGCTTATCCCCTCTTACCTTGCGGAATTTTATAGCGTTTTTCAAAACAACGTCAAAGTTTGGATTACCGGTAGGAGATTTTCTAACGCCGTCGTGAACGCATCTTCTACCATCAATGGAGAGAACAACGTTATCCATCTCTTCATTAAGCCACTTAATGTTATCGTCGTTAAGAAGCAAGCAATTAGTGGTCATAGTAAAACTAAACCTTTTGTCACGCTTTTTTGCTTCTTCTTTAGCATAATCTACTATAGATTTAACAACGTCTAGATTTAATAGAGGTTCACCACCGAAAAAGTCTACTTCCAAATTTTTCTTAGGACCGCAATTCGCAAGCAAAAGATCAATGGCTTTTTTACCTATTTCCAAACTCATATAATCACGTTCGGTATTATAGGTACCTTCGTTTGCAAAGCAGTATTCACAACGCATATTGCAGTCATGACAAATATGCAAGCACATTGCCTTAAGATATTTGTAGCTCTTACTAAAAGTTTCGTATTGAGGTTTAGCGTTTAAAACACCCTCTTTTTCAAGCTCGGCGATTTCATCTTCTACCTCTTCAATCTTATCTTTAGGAAGAGCAATGTAGTCGATATTTTCTGTTTCGGTCATTTCACCGCCATATTTTTTCTTTGCACACAAAAAAGCGACATAGTCTACGCTTAGTAAACTGCCGCTTTCGATGTCCCACAAAAAATATAACGGTTTTCCGTTATGCTTATAAGTGAAAGTATGAACCATGCTAAAAGAAATTATTAGTCTTCGTTTTTAATGGTCTTATTGATTTTTTCTTCTTTAGCGCAAGCTTGATTACCTACGGTGCAAGAGGTTTTACAAGCAGATTGGCAACTAGCTTGACATTCGCCACAACCGATTTCATGGTTTTTGCAAAGAGATTTCTTAGTAACTATTTCGATATGCTTCATAAAAAGCCTCCAAAAATTTATTTTATGTTTTTATTATATATATATATTTCAAAAATTGCAAGTCATATATCCAAATATATAACATAAAATCTTTTAGGAGGCAAAATGAAATTAGAAAAATTAAAAATAAAAGGAATTAAAATTGATAAATCATTTTTTATTGACACAGCAAAAACCGCACTATTTTCATTAATTATTACTTTACTTGCAGTATTAATTCTGGGAATCGTTATAAAATTTGTTAATATTCCTAATAACGTACTAATGCCCATCAATCAAGTAATTAAGGTAATAAGCGTATTGATTGGTTGCATTATTGGAATAAAAAACAAACAAAACGGT
>JAZSLG010000066.1:0-20318 GCA_045535235.1 Candidatus Stercoripulliclostridium sp. | reverse complement strand
ATTGCTTGACGGCATTGGCGATACCATTCGTGTTTCTCTAACGGCAAATCCGGTTAAAGAGGTTATCGAGGGTAGAAAAATTTTAAGAGCCGTTGGACTTGATAAAAATTTTGTGGAAATAATTGCTTGTCCAACTTGTGCAAGGACTTGTATACAAGTTGAAAAATATGCTAAAGAATTGGAAGAGTTAACAAAAAATTGCAAAAAAACGTTAAAAATTGCCGTTATGGGTTGTACCGTTAACGGAATTGGTGAAAGCAAAGGCGCCGATTTTGGTGTTTGTGGCGGTAAGGAAAAATCAGTCATTATTCAAAATGGAATTACTGTTAAAACGGTTAGGAACGAGGATATACTAAAAGAACTTATTGGAATGGCGGAGAGCTATGATGATTAACAGAGGAAACGACACTTTTGATTTGCTTCTTAATAATGGACTTTCGGAAAGAGAGCAAATTTTTAAGTTATCAAAAGCGATACTTGATTCAAACGAAGAACTCGTCGTACAATTGCTCGTTAACGCAGACGATTACGACAGAATGTTAAACGATGAACTACGTAAAAAGGTTAAGTCAATCGTAAAAGGTATTTTGCCTGAAGGTATAGTTTTCCACGTCGTATATAAAAAGACCGAAACCACGGAAAGATACGTAATTCAAAACGTATACGAATTTTTTAACGAGCAAAGCTCATTAATATTTAATAGAATTAAGAACGCCAAATTGGAAGTAGAAATAAATTATGGCACAGTCCTAATTAAAATGGGCGTTACTCCCGATATGTACGGTTATCTTTTAGAATGTAAGTATGGTGAAAAGTTAGCTGAGTATATGGAAGAACGCATTATGGAGGAAGTGGAGGTCGAGTTCTATCGTATTCAACCCAAAGACGACGTAACCAAGCAAGGACTAATTAAAATACGGTCTGCAAAAACGGTTAGATCGGAAAATAGGTTAGTTACCGTTCGTGTTAATTTGAACGTTATTGGTGCAATAGCAATGCAACCAACCTACATAATTGATGCAACAAAGAGTGAAAAGAACGCGATAACCTTGTGCGGTAGAGTTGTAGAAGTAAATAAACTAACTTCCAAGGCGGGAAAAGAATTTTTCAAAGCCACAATAAACGATACAACCGGCACCGTTAACGTACTAATGTTTCCGCGTTTTCCCAAAAACGTTCAAGACGTGGAAGCCTATCTTTTACAAGATGCCGAAGTCTGTGTTGAAGGTGAGCTAAAAATGGACGAGCGCAGTGGCTCCTACGTGTTGTTTGCAAGAAAATTTGCACTTTGCAATATTGATTATTCTTCTATTAGTTTAGACGTCGTTTATAACGAGTGTCCCGAGTATTATAGTAAGGTTATTCCGGAAAAATATATTGAAAGTGAACAGTCTGAACTTTTTGCCTACGATGGAGAACTCCCCGATATTCTAAAAGGCAAAATCGTAGTTTTCGACTTGGAGACCACGGGTCTTACTGCAAGCACTTGCAAAATTATAGAAATAGGTGCTGTCATGATGGAAGACGGTGTAATAAAAGAGACCTTTTCTACCCTCATAAATCCTATGGAACATATTCCGGAGAGTGCGTCGGAGGTTAACCATATTTACGACAAAGACGTAGTTGGGGCTCCTGAATTTAAGGATGTGGTAGGCGATTTTTATAAATTCTGTCAAAACGCTACTTTGTGCGGTCATAACGTTGGCTTTGACGTGGGCTTTTTAACTTTGCATGCAAAGAAAGAATATTATAACTTTGATAACCCCACACTTGATACTCTTGATATGGCAAGGAGAATCTTAAAGCGTGATAGGAGAAATACCCTTGGCGACCTTTGTAAAGAGTTTGGTATCGAACTTGAAAATGCTCACCGCGCTCTTTTTGACACAATAGCTACAGCTAAACTTCTCAAAAAACTCGCTTATATTTCAAATAAGTAATATTGACAAAATAGTATATTTAATATAATATACTATTGTAATGAAAAAATTTATTTCCATTTTTATTTTAATTATTTTGATAGTAGGGTGCGTTTGCGCCTTATTTGCTTGCGCTCCCAAAGACAGCGGAACGCCTGCCTCCACATACATAATTTCATTTAACACGAACGGCGGAAGTGCTATTAAAAGTGTTACCTTAAAATCGGGCTCTTTGCTAACTTTACCAGATGCACCGGTTAAAGAGGGATACGTTTTTACTGGTTGGTTTTTGGATAACGAATGTCAACGCGAAGTCAACGTTGCTTTGTTTAGGGTGGTTAGTAACACTACCATTTTTGCCGGTTGGGAAAGCGTTGATACCTATCGTCATTTTATAGATTTTGACCTTGATATAGAAGATGGAACGTTAAAGGTGGTTTCTCCGGAGGACGGTAGGGCTTCTTATGGAACCGAAGTTATGATTTCCGTCGTTCCCGACGACGGATACGAGCTGGTAGAAGGCTCTTTGAAAGCCAACGACGTTGAGCTTGTTTATCATAATGCACAAATTTACAAGTTTATAATGCCTAAGAGTAGCGTAATTATTACTTGTGATTTTGATTTGGCACCTCTTCCGGTATCGTTGATAGGTGGTGGCTTTGATAACGGTCTAGTAGTTCTTTCAACTGATTCCGCGCGTCCGGGCGAACAAGTTTCCGTTCAGGCAATACCCGATTTTGGTTACAGACTTTCTGAATTGTACGTTTTGAATAATAATTTAGACTCTGCTATAGAACCTATTAAAGTATCCATAATTAACTCTTCGCAATTTTATATGGGTAATCGTGAAGCTTTAGTGGGAGCAAAATTTGAAAAGATTGACTATAATACGTTGTATAACGTTAACGTGGCGTCTTCTCAAGGAGGAGTCGTAAACGTGGATAGCGCGTCGAGTCCCGCGGGATTGTTTGTTGGTGTTGATATAATTCCTAACGAAGGTTACAAACTCGATAGTCTTATTGTTAACGGTGAAAATTGGACTACTTTCATTAAGGCAGATGGTGACGGTTTTATTATGCCTAGTGAAAACGTAACCGTTAACGTGCGTTTCAGTTTGATTAAAGAAGAGGATGAAGACTACGAGCTTACCATAAATCAACCGGATAACGGGTTGGTAATTATTAAAAATGCGAAACATGAATATAAAGAGGGTGAGAGAGTAGTTTTGGAAACCACTCCCGATGCGGGCTACGTTCTTAAAGACTTGTTTGTTAACGGAGTTGGAATTATTGGTGATAGTTTCGTTATGCCTAATGAAAACTCCACGATAACGGCGGAATTTGTTAAAAAAGGTCATAAAATCGATTTAATTTCTTATAACTGTGAGATACTATTATCGCAACCAACGGCTTACGAAGGCGACTTGGTTTATTTTGAAATAGTGGTAAACGAAGGTTATAACGTTAGCCCCAGTTCCATCACTTTAGATGGTGTTAGAATAAAAGGAAACTGTTTCGTAATGCCGGCTAATGACGTCGTTTTATCGGCTACGGCTTATTCAACGGGTACCACCTATGAAATAAACGTACCAACCGTACAGGGTGGTAACATAGTGCCTAATGTAACCGAAGCTAATATATACGAAAAAGTTACCTTAAAAGTTTTACCTAACTATGGTTTAAGATTGAAACCCAATTCTTTAGTGATAACTTATCTTTCACAAGGTGTTGAAAAGAGCGAAATTTTGGACGATTTAACTTTTATTATGCCCGATACTAGCGTTACGATAACCGCTGAGTTTGAAAAGGCGTTCAAAGTTAACGCCAATGAAAACGATAACGTATCCGTATTTCCGTCTATTAGCGAGATAGGCGTTAACGAGACGGTTTGGTTTGACGTGGTTGCCCATGGCAACGTCATCACTAATTCCGTGAGTGGTAAAGTTAACTTTGGTCTTTATAGCGAGCCTTTGAATCTATTAAGAAACTTTAAGCTAACTGAAGAGATTTTGAGAATAGCCGGCGATAATCCTCAGTTGAGCGTCGTTATAGATAGTTATTTGGAAACTAATACTAGTAGATCGTTCTCAATAACGATTAACGATGCGCTTGGTGGTATCGTTGAAGTAGAAGGCTCCAAGTTCCGTCCGTACGGTCAAATCATAAGACTTTTGGTTGAAGCGGAAGAGGGTTACGAGTTAGAGGGCTTATCGCTATCTACTAATAGCGGAGACAACTATCCGATTAGTGATACTTTCGTCATGCCCGACTCCACGGTGACGATTACACCCAACTTCAAGGAGAAGGAAGAAAGAGGCTTTAGTTTAAGCGCGGGATACACCCAAAATCTATCAGCTTTTAGAAATGCTGGAATTAAATTGGAATATTTTAAGGAAAAATATCAATTAATCGATAAATATCCTTCTTTATCCAATCATAAATTCCTAAATTACTTGGTTGGAGCCGTTAAAGCTGATGCAAACATTGGTCACGATTTTTATATATTAGAAGTAAATAACGTCGATAAAGTAAATCCTATTGCACACAAGGCGCATGAATTTATAGCGACTCAACTCAACGTTCCAAAGAGTGAAATACAAGTCTATATTAACTACAACTATATAGTGCTTTCTGTTGGCGGTAATCCGGTAGAAGACTTTTACGTTTATAAAAACGGTGTTTTACTTGTTGGGGATTTCGTAATATATGAGCGTCGAGATGGAACTTACGGCGTTTACGCATATCACGGAAATAGTAGTTACGTTACCATTCTTTCTCAATATAGTGAAAGAAGCGTTAGTTATTTGTCTTCCAAGGCTTTCAAATACCCGGAGAACGTAAAGGGCGTTAATCTATCAAATCTTAAAGAAATAGGCGATTTTGCTTTGGAAAATACTGCAATTTCCTATCTTGATATTAAGGACGTAGCCAATCTTGGAAAGGGAGTTTTCAAAGGTTGTAAATATTTGAAAGCGTTTACTGCTTCTGAATTAAATACTAATTATAGAGTGAAAGAGGGTGTTTTGTACACTAAACAAGGTAGCGCGAATTATACAACTCTTTACGCTTATCCCACTGCAAAAACTGTAAGTAACGACTCTTACCTAATAGAAAAAACAGTTACCGCGATTGCTCCCTATGCCTTTTATGGAACTACCTTAAAGACCGTTAGCTACGGTGGCGCATTAACTACGATAGGAGATTACGCATTTGCCAACTCTAGTATAGAAAGTATAAAATACACCTCTGCTACTGCAATAAAAGGAGTCGTTGATTTTTCTACTAGTAACGTTAATAAGAGTTCGGTCGCTGTAATAGGAACGGGGGTGTTTAAGGGCGCTAAAGCTCTTAATACCTTCTATTTGGACACCGTTACCTATATTGGTGATGAAGCTATTGTTTGGGACGGCAATGGTACGATGGTTATTAATTTGCCTAGTAGTGACGTCGGTGTAGTTTCTTGTGGAGTTATCCCAATAGTTCTTCCTAATGAAATTAGTGGAAATTTGATAATTAACCTTTCTTACGATTTGAGAGATTTATATTTATCTAATAGCCAATGGTTAAAGTATTCCAATTATTTCGTTTTTAAGTAATAGTAATATCGTGATAGTACGGGGCATATCCTATAATGGATATGCCCCGTTTTTTACGCTTAAAATAGTCAAAAATCGGGTAAATTCCAAATAATTCGACCTGCTAGTTGGTCTAAAATGGAGATACGCTCGTGTTTTTGGTAATTAAAAGAAAGAAGATATTCGTTGCAATTCTAGTGTTTATAATTGCGGTATTGTCTTTAGGCGCCGTCGGAGTTTCGCTTAGTGAAACCGGATTGTTACAAAAACGCTTAATACCCATTTATTTTGTTGAAACCGATAAAAAGGAAGTAGCGTTAACTTTTGACTGTGCGTGGGGCGCGGATAAAACACGAGATATTATGAGCATGATAGAGAAGGCTGGTTATAAATGTACTTTTTTTGCAACCGGATTTTGGATTGATGCTAATACGGAATTAGTCAAAGAAATACATTCTAGGGGACATCAAGTAGCAAATCACAGCGAAAGCCATCCACACCTTAATAAATTAGACGAGGAAGCAGTACTTAATGAAATTAAAAGCGTAAACGATAAAATAGAGGCATTAATCGGCGTAAAACCAACTTGTTTTAGAGCACCTTTTGGAGAATACGATAATAGATTAATTAACGCATTATTAGAGCAAAATATGCTTTGTATACAATGGAGTATCGATAGTCTTGACTGGAAAGGTATTAGCGGTAAAGAGATAACCGAAAGAGTGGTCGGCAAGGTGAAATCGGGAGATATAATCCTGTTTCATAACAATAGCGATCACGTTTTAGAGGCTTTGCCTTTGATATTAAGTGCTATAAAAAATAAAGGACTAAATGCGGTAAGAGTGGACGAACTCGTGTATTTTGAAAATTATACGATAAATCCCGATGGTAAACAAATCAAAAATTCTTAATTCACAATAAGGAGTAAATATGGAAAACCTAATGAACAATAACGTAGTAAATCTCTCGGGAAAAATAGCCGTAGAGCCGGTGTATTCACACCAAGTATTTGGGGAAGGCTTTTTTGAAAGCGCAATTGAAGTTGAAAGATTGTCGTCACAAGTAGACGTCATACCTATAACGATATCGGAAAGATTAATACAGGAGGTGGATTTAGAAAAAGGCGATTTTTTAACGATAGAGGGTCAATTCAGGAGCTATAACAAGATAATTGACGGAAAATCCAAACTAATGCTAACAGTTTTTGTTAGAGAATGTATCGATAACGTGGAGCATGATAACGAGAATAGCATTGAGCTAACGGGCTACGTATGTAAACCACCAATATTTAGAACGACTCCATTTAAGCGAGAAATTGCCGACGTGTTAATAGCCGTTAATCGTGCTTATAATAAATCGGATTATATTCCTTGTATAGCTTGGGGGCGCAACGCGCGATTTGCATCCAAGTTGGAAGTGGGTGACAAAATAAACCTTGTTGGCAGGATACAATCGCGTGAATATCAAAAGGTTTTGGAAAACGGCGACGTCGAAACTAGGGTTGCTTATGAGATTAGCGTTAGCAGGATAAACTATTCTGAAGAAGAAATCTAAATTTAATATTCCAAACGTTAAAATATGTGTTATAATTGATTTATGGAAACAGTAAATAAAAATCTAAATTCAATTTTAACAAATATTAACGCTCTTTGTGCTAAAAATGGTATGGATAGTAATGCTATTGAAATTATTGGCGCTAGTAAATTTCGTTCGATAGAAACTTTGCGTGAGTTATCCAGTGGTGGCGTAGTTACCGTTTTTGGCGAGAATAAAGTGCAAGAGTTTAATTCTAAGTACGACGAAAGTTTGACTTGGGATATAATTGGGCAACTCCAAACCAACAAAGTAAAATACGTCGTTGGAAAGGTAAGATATATTTCCAGCCTTGATAGAATTGCACTTGCCGAAGAGATTGAAAAGGTTGCTACCAAGCGTGACGTCGTTCAAAAGTGTTTGGTGGAAGTAAATTCCGGCGAAGAAGAAAATAAAGGTGGAATAAGCGTTGATGAAGTTGAAAGTTTTTTAGAAAAATTATCCGCTTATCCACACCTTAAAATTTGCGGAATTATGGCAGTAGCTCCCCAAGGAATAGGGCAGGACGAATTAAAAAAATGTTTCCTAAAAGTGGCCGAAAAGTTTGAACAATTAAAGTGCAAATATCCCGATTTTACCGTTTTGTCAATGGGCATGTCGGAAGATTATTTGCTTGCGATAGAGTGCGGTTCAAATCAAGTCAGGCTTGGCCGAGTTTTGTTTGGAGACAGACCCTAAGTATTATAAAATACGCCTTAATTTAGAATAATGTCATATATTAAAACTTTGAAAAATGGCGAAATTCTAACGAAAAAAGCAAAAAATCTCAAGTTGACACCATACGACCGTTTTATGGCTAAAAAGCCTCCTTCTACTATTCCATACTCAAAAAAAATAACAATTACTTCACCCAAAAGTATTAATGATCTCCAAAAAATCGTAGATCAGATTAAGAGTAAAAAGGGCGTTATGTTGGATTTGGAAAAAGCTAACCAAGTGGAGCATCAGCGCGCGTTGGATTTCCTTGGAGGCGCTATTTATTCTCTTAATGCCGATATTAAGAAAATATCAAATTCAAAATATCTTATTACCCCAAAAGGGATGGATATAATTTTTTCGTATGATAATTTCGATTAATTCTGGTTTTAACTAACGTCAAATATGCCTTTAACTTACTTGCATTCTATAATTAAAACGAGTATAATAAAGGTATGAAAAACTTGAATTTAGGCGAAAAAATCAAGAATCTTTTTGACGTTGACAAGAAAAAACTTGCTATTTGGTTTGCTATAGACTTCGTTTTTATAGGAGTTTGGCTTGCAATTGACCTTTTAACCAAAGAATACGTTTACGGCCCCATTGCGTCCGGTGGTCCCGATATTATAATATGGCAAGGGGTTTTAAGACTTACTTCTGTAGAAAATACAGGTGCTTCTTTTGGTATTTTTCAAGGAAAAACGGATATTTTAGCTATAATTTCACTAGTTACGATTGTCGTTTTGATTTTAATTATGATTTTTTCTATTAAGAATCGTAACGGTTGGTATCGTTCGGCTTTAATTTTACTAACCGCCGGTGGAATTGGAAATATCGTGGATAGATTTGTTTTTGGTTACGTTCGCGATTGGATTTATTTTGAATTAATTGATTTCGCAGTTTTTAATCTTGCTGATACAGGTCTTACCGTAGGTTGCGTACTTTTGGTAATTTACGTTATTTTCTTCTATAAACCGCAAGAAAAAGAAAAAAAATAGACTTTTATGGAAACTCGCACTTTTGTAATTTCATTTGAAGATAAGGGAGAAAGGCTGGATACCTTTCTTGCTCAGTCTATCGATAATATTACCCGCAGTCGAGTTAAAAATTCTATCGAAAAAGGGTTAGTTAAAGTAAACGGAAATGAGCAAAAGAAAAGTGGATACTCCCTTAAAGAACGTGACGTAGTGGAAATTCTTTTTGAGGAAGTTACCGAGCTATCCGCCGTTGCTCAAGATATTCCCCTTGATATTATATATCAAGATGAAGATTTTTTGGTTATTAATAAAGCCCAAGGAATGGTTACGCATCCCGCAACAGGCTCGCCCGACGGTACTTTAGTTAACGCTTTATTGTATCACGTTAAGGACCTTAGTGGAATAAACGGCGTATTGCGTCCGGGCATAGTTCATCGCTTGGATAAGGATACTTCGGGTCTAATCGTGGTGGCTAAGAATGACACTGCCCATCTATCACTTTCTAAACAAATTGCAGAAAAAACGGCAAAAAGATACTATATTGCGCTAGTTGATGGGAATATTAAAGAAGATGGCGGAATTATTGAGCAACCTATTGCAAGACATCGCATCGATAGGAAAAAAATGGCTATCGATAGGGATGGTAGATATGCTAAAACAGCCTTTAAGGTCTTGGAAAGGTTCCAAAAATACACTTTAGTAGAGTATGAATTGTTTACCGGAAGAACACATCAAATAAGGGTACATTCCGCATTTATTCATCACCCTGTCGTAGGTGACCCTCTTTATAGCGGTAGCAATAAGTTTGGTTTGAACGGTCAGCTTTTACACGCTTTCAAATTGGTTCTTGCACACCCTAGAACAGGTGAAATCATGACTTTTGAAAGGCAGATTCCCGAGTATTTTGAAGCAGTTTTGAATAAATTAAGAAAATCACTTGCGTAATCGCGTATGCGTGTGTTAATATATACACGCTGAACGGCAATTACTTGAGAGTGGTGAAAGCCGCTCTCAAATTATTTTTGGAGAGAAAACATGCAATTTGAACTTTCAATTCAAGAACGCGCGGAAGAAGTAATTATCCCCGTGGTAGAAAAACTTGGTTATGAAGTAGTGGAAATCAAGTTCCAAAGAGTGGGAAAAAAGAATACCCTAACCGTTTTTGTTCATAAAAAAGGCGGTATTACTCTTGACGATTGTATTATCGTAAACGACGCGCTTGATTTGCCTCTCGAAAGTGCCGATATTACTAACGGAGTTGCTTACGACCTTAACGTATCGTCACCCGGGCTAGACCGTCCCATAGTAACCGATCGCGATTATATTCGCAATCAAGGTGAAATGGTAGAGGCAATTTATATTAAACCCGTTGGTAAAGTTAAAAAGATAGTAGGCGAGTTGGTTGGACACGATGAAGATAATATTATACTTATTCCCAACGGGAAAGACGTGGAAAAGTTGGTTCCCAAGGCAAACGTGAAGGTACTCCAACCTTACGTTGATATGAAAGGGTTAAAACACGCCAAAATCTAATTTTTCAATTAAAAAAATCAAAATTTAATATATTACAACTTAATAAGGAGACAATCCACATGAAAAACAAAGAATTATTTTTAGCTCTTGAAGAAATGGCAGCCACCTACAAACTAGAAGAATCTCTTCTTATCGAATCCTTGGAAAAGGGTTTGGCAGCCGCATTTAAGAAAGAAACCAGCGAAGCTCGCGCAGTCGCAGTTAAGATGAATCCCTTGACCTATACTATAGAGTTCTTTGCTTACCAAACCGTCGTTGAAGGCGAGCCTTTGACCGATAGTGAACTTAGCCTCGAAGAAGCTCGCGACATTAAGCCCGATGCTCAAATAGGCGATATCATTGGCGAAAACGTTGACCCCGACGACCTTTCTAGAATTGCATCTCAAACTGCTAAACAAGTTTTTACTCAAAACATTAACGAGGCAAAACGCGCTCAAGTTATGAATGAAATGAAGGACCGTGAAGGTCAACTCATGACCGCTATGGTTCGTAGGGTTGAAGCAAACGGTACCGTATACGTTGAAATAAGCGGAACTCAAATAGAGGGTATTCTTGGTACTCGTGACCAAGTTCGTGGCGAAAAGCTTAGCGTTGGCGAAACCATCAAAGTATACGTTAAGAAGATTAACGAAGACCTCAATAAGGATGGCTCCAAGAAGGACGGCTCCAGAGTATTCGTATCTCGTAGCTGTGCAGGTTTCGTTAAGAAATTGTTTGAAATCGAAGTTCCCGAACTACGTACCGGTCTAGTTAAGGTTAAGAGTATCGTTCGTGAAGCTGGTATGCGTACCAAGATGAGCGTTTATTCCGAAGACCCCAATATCGACGCACAAGGCTCCTGTATTGGACCTAAGGGCGCTCGTGTAAACGCTATCGTAAACGAACTTAACGGCGAAAAAGTAGACGTTATTCCTTATAGTAGCAATCCTTCCGAGTATATCGTTAAGGCACTATCTCCTGCAAAGGTTATCATGGTTCAACTTAATGAAACCGCAAAAGAAGCCAGAGTTATCGTTCCCGATGATAAACTATCTCTTGCTATCGGTAAGGGCGGTCAAAACGCAAAGCTTGCCGCAAAGCTAACCGGTTTCAAAATTGACGTTAAACCTTATAGCGAAGTAGTTGCTGAAGATGATACCCTTGGATATTTGGGAGATGAAGAATAATGCATGAACCTATGAGAACTTGCTCGGTTTGTAGGCGTAAAGCCCTAAAATCGGAGTTAATTCGCATAGTTCGCGTGGGAGAAGACTTTCTTGTTGACGAGAGTGGAAAGGGGCAAGGAAGAGGCGCGTATATTTGTAATAACCCGGAGTGTATTAACAAATGCGTTGCGAAAAAACTGCTAAATCGTAGTTTCAAAACACAAATAGGAGAAGAGGTATATGAAGCTATCGCAAAGCTCGGTACAAAAAATTAAGACCTATATTGGTTTTGCGTTCAAAGCGGGCAAATGCGTTCTTGGCGTTGATAACGTTGTACTGATAAAAAAGCCGATGCTCGTTTTGTATTCCGAGGCTCTTGCACAAAACTCTCAAAAAAAACTTTTGGAAAGTGCTTCCATTCACGAGCAACAAGCCGTGAAGATTGTAAATTTTAATGAAATATCACCTCGCGAGGGGTGTAAAGCTCTTGGAATTAGGGATAAAAGCCTTGCCGGAGCAATAATCGAACAACTAAATAACAACTAAATATTTAAGGGGAGGAGTACACTATGAAAGATAACGTTCGTAACCTTAACAATGAATCAAATCAAATAGTAAACATCAATAAAATTGGCGAATACGTAAAGCGTAACTACGGAATATTGCAACAAATAAGCGAAAAATTGCGTTCGCTTAACGAGGCAAGAGAACTTAACCATGAAAAAAGAGTGGCGCTTCTAAAAGAGCTTGAAGAAAGAAGAGCTCATGAAGAAGCACGTCTAAAAGAGGAAAGGGAAAAGGCGGAAGCTATTAAACAAGCAACCGTTGCACCCATTATTGAAGCTCCTGAAATCGTAGAGGTTGAGGAAGAAGCAGTAGTCGAAAACGAACCCGTAGAAGCTGAAGTAATCGAAGAAAAGATAGTCGAAGAAATCGTTGAACAAAAGGAAGAAATTTCCGCAATTAAAGAGCCTAAAAAGGCAGAGTCGGTTAAAGTACAACAAACCGCACCTGCTAAAAAGACTGTTAAGGTTGAGGATAATAACCAAAAACAACTTGACGCAGCTAAGGTCGCAGCTCAACAATTTCTTGCAAAACCCAAAAAGCCAGTTGTGGAAAAACCTGTTATTAGGGTATACATTCCTCCGGTCGAGGAACGTCACCCCAAACGTACTGAAAAACCCGCAGGTGGCAATAATCAACAATATCGCGATAAAAATAACGGTGCTCAACAAAGTGGCATGAGTGCTTACCAAAGACAAAACACCATTGAGCATCTTAACAATTCTCCCGTCGTTCAAAAAGATACCCAAAAGAAAAAGGTATTTGATAACGCTCCCGAGGAAAAAACTCAACTCGCGAAGAAGACCAAGCTCAAAAAGGGTATTGAAGGGGGCTCTTCAGCTATCGTTTACGACGAAGACGGCAATATCAAAAAGATTCGTACCAGAAAGACTGCTAACCAAAACAAATCTAGCTTTAACGTAACCGAAGCCGTACAAATCGAGCATGCAATTATCACTAAAGATAACGTACCGATTAAGGAACTGGCTGAAAAAATTGGTAAGACCGGTACGGAAATTATCAAGAGACTGTTCCAACTTGGTATTATGAAGACTATAAACGATTCCATCGACTTTGATACCGCAGAACTAGTTGCCAGTGACTTTAATATCACTCTAGAATTGCAAAGAGAGGAAACTTCGGAAGAAAAACTCATTTCCTACTTTGAGCAAGAAACCGAGGACGAAACTCAACTTGTTACCCGTCCACCCATCGTTACCATCATGGGACACGTTGACCATGGTAAAACCTCCATTTTAGACTACATTAAAAAGTCCAAAGTAGCAGAGGGAGAAGCCGGTGGTATAACCCAACACATTAGCGCTTATAGTATTACTGTAAAAGGCTCTCAAATAAGCTTCCTAGATACTCCCGGACACGCAGCGTTTACCGCAATGCGCGCTCGTGGTGCTAACGTAACCGATATTATCGTTATAGTAGTTGCAGCCGATGACGGCGTAATGCCCCAAACTGTGGAAGTTATCAACCACGCTAAGGCTGCCAAAGACTGCAAAATTATCGTTGCAATTAACAAGATTGACAAAAATACCGCAGACCCCGATCGCGTAATGACCCAACTTACCGAGTACGGACTCGTTCCGGAAGCTTGGGGTGGTGACGTTCCTGTTGTTAAAGTTAGTGCAAAGACCGGTGAAGGTATCGACGAGCTACTTGAAACCATACTATTAGAAGCAGAAGTAATGGAGTTAAAAGCTAACCCCAACCGTAAAGCAATGGGTACCGTTGTTGAAGCAAGGCTTGATAAGGGTAAAGGACCTCTTGCAACCATTCTTGTTCAAACAGGTACGCTTAAGGTAGGCGATCATATCGTAGTTGGTACTGCTACTGGTAAGATTAGAGCAATGCAAGACGACAAGGGTAGGAACGTTAAGAGCGCAGGTCCCTCCATGGCGGTTATGATTTTCGGTTTGGACGAAGTTCCCGGTGCCGGTGACCAACTAATGGCTTTTGACGATGATAAACTCCTAAAGAGCGTTGTAGCAGACCGTGTTGCTAAGGAAAGGGAACGCAAGATTAGTTCGGGCTCAGTAAGTCTAGAAGACTTGTACCGCAACATAGAAGAGGGCAAGATGAAGAACTTGAACATCATCATTAAGGCAGACGTTCAAGGCTCGGTTGAAGCAATCCGTGACTCATTGCAAAAGCTAAGCACGGACGAAGTAAAGGTTGCTGTTCCTCACGCTATGGTCGGTGCTATTAACGAAAGCGATATCATCCTTGCCGAATCTACCGGTGCCTTAATCATAGGCTTTAACGTTCGTCCCGATAGTAACGCTAAGAAACTTGCTGAGGAAAGAAAGATAGAAATTCGTTTGTATCGTATTATCTATGACGCAATCGATGACGTAACTGCAGCTATTAAGGGACTAAGCGCACCCAAATATCGTGAAGAATATCTTGGCAAGGCGGAAGTTAGACAAACCTACAAGATTAGTAGCGTTGGTACCATTGCGGGTTGTATGGTTCTCGATGGCAAAATCGTTCGTAACGCTAAGGTAAGACTTATCCGTGATAATATAGTTATTGCAGATACTTCTATCAACTCCTTAAAACGTATGAAAGATAACGTAACAGAAGTCCTTCATGGCTTTGAGTGTGGTATCGGTCTTGATAATTGGAACGACATCAAAGAAGGCGATATCATTGAAAGTTTTAATATTGTAGAAGAGAAGTAATATGAATATAGAAAGAGTAAATTCCGAGATTATGAAGGAGCTAATGAGTTTGATTAGAAACGAACTCAAAGACCCTCGCGTTAGGGATTGTAAAATGCTAAGCATTATGAGAGTGGATACCACCGGTGACCTAAAGTATGCTAAAGTATACGTCAGCGTTATGGACCACGAAAATCCCCAAGAAGTTATTAAAGGGTTAAACGCAAGCGCAGGTTTTTTGCGCAACGCGTTGTTCAATCGCCTTAAAATCAGAGCCGTACCCAATTTGATATTCGTTTTGGACGATAGTATTGATTACGGTTTTAAGATTGAACAAATCCTTAAGCAAATTAATGCAAAAGGAAATAAGGACGAGTAATGTACGAAAGTATCACTAAAAAATTATTTTCTGCCGAAACGGTTGCTGTGTTTATGCACATCAACCCGGACGGCGATTGTGTAGGGAGCAGTCTTGCTCTCTATCATTATTTAAGGAACCTGGGAAAAGAAGTCTACGTTTTTACAGAGGTTAAGGAAGATATTAGGGAAAATTTGAGTATTTTGCCAGCTATCGAGGTCATAAATTCAAAAAATTTGAAGCACTATGATTTGGGTATTGCGGTAGATTGCGGTAGCGCATCACGAATGGGTAAAAATTGTGCCGGTATTTTCTTTAATAAATGTGATGATCACGCTTGCTTTGACCACCACGAAACCGGGGAACCCTTTGTTCAGGACCTAATTTATGAAAACGTTTCATCTACGTGTGAAATACTTTATAAATTTATGGTTGAAAACGATGCAAACGGAATTGATTATAACGTTGCGTTTTGTTTGTACGCCGGAATGGTGACGGATAGTGGAGCTTTCACTTTTAATAATACCAGTGAAAAAACACTCGAAATCGCATCCAAATTGCTCAAATATGGTATCAAAGGATATGAGGTCATATTCAAGTTAATAAAGGAAGAAACTCCCCAAGTTTTTGCCCTAAAAGCGCGTACCTTGTCCGGGGCGCAGTTCTTTATGGACGGTAAGGTGGGAGTAATTACCTTCCTAAAAGACGACTTTGAAAAGACCGGAACTCGTCCAAAGGATACGGAAGGTATTATAAATAATATTATAAATATTAAAGGTGTTAAACTAGCCATATCCGTTGCAGAAATGGAGGACCAACCTGCCTTCAAGATTGGTATTCGTTCAAAAGATGGAGTTGATGCAGGTAAATTTGCATCGTTATTTGGCGGTGGCGGTCACTTTAACGCAAGCGGTTGTAGAATTTACGCCAATCTTACTGAAACCATTGATAAGCTATTAAAGGCTTCAAAACAAATACTTGAAGATGCTTAACGGATTTATTAACGTAAACAAGGAAAAGGGCATTAGTTCCGCATTTGTCGTTACCAAATTAAAACGCATATTACGAAATAGGAACATACCTTTTGATAAAATTGGACATACGGGAACGCTCGACCCAGACGGTGAGGGCGTTTTACCTATTGCGCTTGGAAAAGCGACAAGATTGTTTGAATATACGCTTGATAAAAAGAAAGTATACTATACCGAGTTCGTTTTTGGTAAAGAAACCGATACGCTAGACGAGAGTGGCGTAGTAATAAAAGAGAATGTAAAAGAGGTCGCTGAAAAGGAAATATTAGCGGTAATTCCATCATTGGAGGGTGAAATTGACCAAATTCCACCGTTATATTCCGCAAAATCGGTAGACGGCAGGCGTGCTTACGACCTTGCTCGCGAGGGCAAAGAATTTACTCTTAAACCCAAAAGAATAACTATTTATTCTATAGAATATCTAGGTAAAAGTAACGAAGCACACGCTTTTAGAATTACATGTAGTGGCGGTACGTATATTAGGAGTATTGCTCGCGATATGGCTTACGCTATTGGCACTTTCGGATATATGAGATATATTAGACGAGAAGCCAGTGGAGCTTTTACTCTTGATAGGTCGTTTACACTATCTCAACTTGAAAGCGTAGATATTGAGCAAAATCTTATTAAAATGGAAGAGATATTGCAAGATTTGCCACGTTTTGATGCGCCTAAGGGTACGGAAAGATTGCTTGATAACGGCGTGAGAATGTTGCTAAAAGTGCCGGACGGCTCCTTTAGACTTTATATTAACGGAGAACTTACTTGGATCGCGGAAAAGAACAAATTGGATGGCAGAATTGACTTTAAGGCAAGATTAAAATGATAAACGGGAAATATAATTCACAAATAAAATCTCTTTTTTTGACCTTTGGTAAAAAGCCGAAGTATATGCTTGCGCTTGGATTTTTTGACTGTTTACACGTTGGTCATCGTAGTCTAATAGCAAATCTTTGCGCGGTTGCGGAGCTATATGATTTTACGCCCGCAGTTTTTACTTTTGACGACGACTTTTTTAAGACTTTGGGTAAAACCGATAAACTGGTTTATAACTTGGAAGAGCGTAAAAAGATGCTTTTTGACGAATTTGGTATAGAAAAAGTCTTTGTTGGTGCGCCTAGTAAAGATTTCCTTAAAATGAGGTCGGAGGAGTTTTTAATTTACCTGGAAAGGCTTAGCATTGGCGGAATTATTGCCGGAGAGGATTTTAGGTTTGGTCTGAATGCTGAAGCAGGCATGAAAGAATTGAGTGATTGGGCTAAGAAAAATGGGATTGTTTGCATTACCCAACCAATCATGGCGGAGTGGAACAAAAAAATATCATCTACCGATATTAGAAAATATCTTGAAAATGGTGAAGTAAGTACGGCAAATTCTCTTTTGGGAAGTAGGTATTTCTTTGAGGGAGAAGTCGTTCATGGTAGGGGCGTGGGTGCAACTTACGGATTGCCTACTGCCAATCTTGACGTTAACGACGATAAAGTTTTACCTCTAGAAGGCGTGTACGATACTCGCGTATTGGTTGGTACGGAGTGGTATAAGGGCGTAACGAACGTTGGTACTTGTCCAACCTTTGATTTTCACAAAAGAACGGTAGAAACTCATATTTTGGACTTTGATGCCGATATTTACGGTGAAATTATAAGAGTTGAGTTTGTAGAACGCATTAGATGCGTTGTAAAATTTAATTCACTAGAAGAATTAAAAGCACAGATACATAACGATATACAAAAGGTTAGGGATTCAAATGATTAAGTTTGGTGTAGCAGGTAACTCAAAAAGTTTTTACGACGAGGGATTTACTCAAACCTTGGAAGCGGGTGCATGGTGCAAGGCAAGAGGCATCGACGTTTTTGAATACTCTTTCGGCAGGGGTATAACTCTAAATGAAAAAACTGCCGTTAATATTGGTAAAAGATTCCAAGAAGAGGGCGTTGAGTTAACGGTACACGCACCATACTACATTAACTTAGCAAATCCCGATCCGGAAATGATTAAAAAATCATACGGTTACATTTTATCTTCGTTAAAGAAAGTAAAAGATTTTGGTGGAGAAAGGGTTGTCGTACATCCCGCAACCCAAGGTAAAATGGTTAGAGAAGATGCGGTAAAACTTATGGTTGAAAACGCTAGGGGATTGATTGACGTTTTGGATGAGGCCGGCTATGTTGGCGAGTACAAAATTTGTTTTGAAACCATGGGAAAACTTGCCCAGCTTGGTACAGTTGATGAGATAATAGAAGTATGCAAATTGGACCCTCGTTTTTATCCTTGTATTGACTTTGGCCATATCAACGCAAGAGAGCAAGGTGTTCTAAAAAACGCTATAAATTATAATACTATCATTCAAAAAATGAGTGATTTTTTGCCAAAATGCAAAGTTTTTAACATGCACGTGCATTTTTCAAAAATTGAGTACGGACCAAAAGGTGAACTAAGACATCTTACTTTTAAGGACGAAAAATATGGTCCGGACTACGAACCGCTAATGGAAGTTTTCCATTCCTTGGCTTTTGAGCCCTACGTTATTTGTGAGTCAGACGGCACCCAAGCAGAAGATACCGTAACGATGAAAAAATACTTTTTATCATTGTGATTAATTGTAATATTACATTAAAACCGCACCTTACCGGGGCGGTTTTTTTATGGTAATAGGTCGTAAATATTAT
Source organism: Candidatus Stercoripulliclostridium sp. (assembly GCA_045535235.1). Taxonomy (GTDB): domain Bacteria; phylum Bacillota; class Clostridia; order Christensenellales; family DTU072; genus Stercoripulliclostridium_A. The sequence goes on along the minus strand of JAZSLG010000066.1, from coordinate 1,584 downwards.
CGTCACTTATTCCCGTTACGTAACTGTCCGGCACTCTACCTTGGATTACGTCTTCAGCTAGTAAAAATTCATTGGTAATAGTGACGTCTTGTGCTTTAATTGGCACAATAATTCTAACGGTAGTGGTTACTTTTAGCACTAATCGGTGTAATGTTTGATTAATTCCTTCGTGATAAAAGTAGGAATTTAGCTTTGTTTCTACCGCACCTATCGGCATTACGTTTAACTCTATCCCGTCTCCTTTGTCAGCTAGCCAGCTTGAACCCGTAAATGCACCTGCGGGTATGCTAATTTTATCGTTTTTTAATGAATTTATACAATTTTGTATCTCTTTTTGGGCATATACGTTCATTAGATTTATGCTTGCAACGTTTGATTTAACTAGTACGATTTCACCTTGAGTATTCTTTTCATAATCGTAAAAATCATTATAAAATACCTCGTATACTTTTAACTTTAACGCGCCTTTTGATATTGCGTTTACAGTATATCTTTTTACTTCTGCCTCAGCTAAACTAACGACTAAAGGCGATATCGTTCGATTATAATAAATAATTGTTGCTACGACTATTATAACGAGTATTAACATTGCGATTAGACTTTTCCTATTTTTGTTTTTCATTAATATTAATATATGTTTTTGCTACTAATAAATTGCATACGCGCGCGTTTATATGTTATAATGCGCCTAGACTAATTTTATAATGGAGTTACCCATGTTGAAAGAAAAGATTGAACAAATTACAGCACAAGGGTTGGAAGCTATCGAAAACGCTGCGGTTTCCTCTGAACTTAACGATATTCGCGTTAAGTATCTTGGTAAAGCCGGCGAAATTACAGCTCTTCTTAAATCCCTAAAAGACGTACCCCCGCAAGAAAAACCCGCTATTGGTAAACTTGTAAACGACGTTAGAGTTAAAATTGAAACTGCTCTTCAAGCTAAAATGCAGGCTATCGCTATTGCAGAGCGTAAAGCTATCGAAGAAAAAGAACGTTTAGACGTCACTCTTTCCATGAAAGAAGAAGAACAAGGTGCTCTTCATCCTTTAACTTTGGTAAAGAACGATATGTTAAACATTTTTATCGGTCTAGGATTTAGTGTTGCTGACGGTCCTGAAATAGAATATACAAAGTATAATTTTGAAAATCTTAACATTCCCCAAGACCATCCGGCAAGAGACTTTGGCGACAGCTTTTATATTTCTCCCGAAATTTTGCTTCGTACCCAAACTTCTTGCGTACAAGCGCGTGTAATGGAAGAAAGTAAACCTCCCATTCGTATAGTTTGCCCCGGTAAGGTATATCGTCCCGACGACGATGCTACGCACTCGCCAATGTTCCAACAAATAGAGGGTTTGGTAGTAGACGAGCATATTACTCTAGCCGACCTTAAAGGAACGCTTGAAGAGTTTGCAAAAAAATTCTTCTCCAAAGAAACCAAAGTTCGTTTCCGTCCTTCTTATTTCCCTTTTACCGAGCCTAGCGTTGAAGTAGACCTTTCTTGCGCAATGTGTGGCGGTAAGGGTTGCCGTTTGTGTAAGGGTACCGGTTGGATTGAGCTACTTGGTGCAGGCGTAGTTAACC
>JAZSLG010000021.1:0-56234 GCA_045535235.1 Candidatus Stercoripulliclostridium sp. | reverse complement strand
CGATAACTTGACCCATACCATTGTGTCCGTCAACGACTGCGGTAGTGGGGGTTTCTTTAATGATTTCAAAGTTAGTAGTAGGACTTTGAATACCAGCGTTAATTCTATCGATGTAGATGGGCTTAAAACGGTTTACACCGTGAGATTCAATACCTCTGCGGTCAGATTCAACTAAAACGTCGGTGACTATTTCAGCTTCTTCTCTAGGAACGCCAACGCCAACAAAAGCGTCGGTAACGAAATTGATAACGGTATTCCAATCAACAGTAATTTTTGGCATAAAAAAACTCCTTTGTTTTTACTAACTTGAATAGTACCACAAAAGAGTGCAAAAGTCAATAAGTAATATATAATTATACATTATATATTAAATGCGCATTTTCATCTGGTTGCATATCAATAGAATCAAAAACGAAGGTGCTAAAATTGCCGTTCGAGTTTAGTTTTACGATTCTACCACTCATCAGAGAGTGCGCGTCATCGTAACTATGTGCTTGTGCCATAGGGGTGATTCCCAGCATTACACGATGATTATTTGCGTTATAGAAGCCTGTCCAACCGTTCAAGTGATTGTGTCCGAAGAATACGCCACGGGTGTTTTTATGCTCCATAATCGCGTCTAGAATATTGGTTGGAACGTACGATGGAGATATCGGAGCCCAGGTACCCACGCCACCATTTTGGAGGTAGGCGGTTTCGCATTCTGGGAAGGGTATGTGAGCAAACATAACGGAGGGAACGTCACTTTCTATTTTTGACTCATACCAAGCCGTTTGCGTGCCGGTTATGGCGCGATATCCATCGACCTTATTGACGTAATCATAAGAACCACTATCTAGAATAAATAGGTTATACCCTACGTTTTGTGAGGAATGGTTATAAACGGGAATTTTAAAATTAGAAACGTAGTCGCTTTCTCCGTTTTCTGCTTTGGTAACGTGCGTTTCGTGCCACTTTCCACTTTCAACGCCACCTATAAAATAGGAATACGAAGAGATAGCGTTCAAAAAAGCATATTTAGTTTTTACGCCCTCGCTATCGTGATTGCCGAAAGTCAAAGTCCAATATACCCCCAACTCCTCGAAAGTGTTGGCGATTTCTTTATACGTTTTAATAGACAAATCGGCGAACAAATCGTAGAATGCGCTCAAGCCGAATATATTATCTCCACCGAGGACTACCAAATCCGGTTGATATAAAGCAACGCTTTCATTAATGAAAGAGAGCAGGTGGGGTTTTAAGCTTCCTTGTTCCTCAACGCCCCAAACGGGAAGTTCAATTCCCAGCCACTCGTGGAAATCGGTCAAATGAAGAATGGTAAAATCGCCATTTTCGTCAAAAGAAAGTGGTGGAACACAGGGTTCCACCACGTCATTAACAATTTGCTTAGGTGCAAAGCAAGAGATACCGACACTTATAAAAAGAGCAACTACAACGATAACAAATGCTTTGTATGCCTTACGCATTCTAATTATGCGCCGAAGATGATACCTTTAGCCTTAGCTACGGTAACAAGGCGGTTAAGAGCAACTGCATAAGCAGCAAGACGGTAAGAGAGGTTGTACTTCTTAGCCATTGCGATAACGTCGTTAAATGCGTTAATCATCTTAACCTTTAGTTTAGCGTTAACTTCTTCTTCACTCCAGTAGTAACCTTGGATGTTTTGGCACCATTCAAAGTAGCTTACAACTACGCCACCTGCGTTGGAGAGGATATCGGGAAGAACTTGGATACCGCGTGCTTCCAAGATAGCGTCTGCTTCAACGGTAGTGGGGCCGTTAGCTGCCTCAATGATGATTTTTGCCTTGAGGTTTTCTGCGATTTCAACGTTGATTTGGTTTTCAAGAGCTGCAGGGATGAGAACGTCACAGTCGCAAAGAAGGAGTTCTTTGTTGGTGATGTGCTTAACGCCGGGAGCATCGTAGGTTTCAACGAGTTGACGTTTGAGAGCCATTTGATATAGAGTGGGGATGTCAAGACCATCTTCACAATATAGACCGCCGGAAACGTCGGAAACTGCAACGATCTTAGCACCGATTTCACCGTTCAAAATTCTAGCGGTTACGGAACCAACGTTACCCATACCTTGGATAGCAATTTTAGTATTCTTGGGGTCTATTCCGTTTACGTTTAGAAGAGCCTCGGTTACGATAGATACGCCACGACCGGTAGCATCGGGTCTACCAAGAGAACCACCGGTTGCAAGGGATTTGCCGGTAACTACGCCACGGAAATCTCCGCCCTTCAAGGTGTTATAGGTATCAAGGAACCAGTCCATGATTTGAGCGTTAGTATTTACGTCGGGAGCAGGAACGTCTTGGAAGGGTCCAACGATAGGAGTAATGCCTGCTGCATATTTGCGAGTAAGTCTTTCTAATTCTTTGGTAGAAAGTTCTCTGGGATCAACGGTTATACCGCCTTTACCGCCACCATAGGGAATGTCGGCAACTGCGCATTTGAAGGTCATCCAAGCGGATAGAGCCTTAACTTCGTCAATGTTAACGTTTTGATGATATCTTATACCACCCTTGCAAGGTCCACGTAGTGAGCTGTGTTGAACGCGGAAGCCTTCAAAAACTTTAAGTTCACCGTTGTCCATAACAACGGGAACAGCGATTTTTAATTCTCTTTCGGGATGTTTGAGAATTTCATAATCGTTTTTAGGCATATTGATGGCGCTTGCGGCCTTGTCGAGAACGGAACAAAAGTTATCAAAAGGATTATAAACTTTTTCCATATAATTTCTCCTCATAAATAAAAATTTTCTCTAATTATAATACAATATGGCGTATAATGCAATAATTTTTTCTTAAAAAAATGTATTTTTTTGGGGTCAGTATTGAATTTATATGCATAAATATGCTATATTATGTTCATGAAAGGCAATTTTAACGGCGTAGAACTGTATTATGAAGAATATGGAGAGGGTGTGCCCTTCATCCTTTTGCATGGTAATGGCGAAGATCATACCATATTTAACGTGCTTATTAGCGAGCTGAAAAATCACTATAAAGTCTATGCTATCGACTCGCGTTTGCATGGTCAATCCGGTAAGGGGGAATTGTCCTATTCTCTTATGGCGGAAGACGTAAAGTGCTTTATCGAGAGCCTAAACTTGGTAAAACCCATAGTCTACGGTTTTTCGGACGGAGGCATTGTAGGCCTCGTGCTTGCTTCCAAATATCCCACCCTTATTTCCACTTTAATTTCCAGTGGAGCAAACGTTACGCCCAATGGCCTAAAGTGGTATATACGCACCTTTTTCAAAGTGCAAAATTTCTTCAAACCCAGCCCTTTCTTGCGACTTATGATAGAAGAGCCGAATATAACGAAAGAAGAGCTTGAGGGAATAACGGCAAACGTGCTTATTCTTGCCGGTAGCCGTGATATGGTACCCTACAAACATTCGGAATATATTGCAAGGTGCATACCTAACGCCACCTTTAAAACACTAAAGGGCGAAACTCACGGAAGTTACGTCATAAATTCTAAAAAGCTTTATCCTATAATAACATCCTATTTATCATAAAGGAGTCAAATATGCAAAAACAAATCGAGATTAAAGAACCAACCTTGCTTTTGAACGAAGACGGATCCCTAAAGCAACCGGGATATTGTAAGCGTAACTTGTACGTTTACAATCGTGAAGCCATCAAAGCCCCCAAACTGCGCATTAAAGAGTGGGATTTTTATCAAGTGAGTGACGGCAGATTTGTCGTACAAATGAATTTCTTTAATATATCTATTGCATCCGTTGGTCAAGTGGAAGTATTTGATATGCAAACGGGCAACAGATGGAACGATATGATGTTCCATTTACTCACGGTAAACAGCCACCAAGTAAACCGTAACGGCGATGCTCCGTATTCCTTTGAGGATCGTCAAGGTAGCAAACTCTACAAAGTAGACGTGACCGAAACCGAAAGACACTTGTACTTTAAGAACAAGAAATTAGAAATCGACCTTATTGCCGAGCGTGATCCCAATGCAGAAAGTATTACTATTGCGACTCCATTTAAGAACAAGACGAGATTTTTCTTAACCAACAAAATTAATTGTATGCCAACCAAGGGCACGATCAAGGCAAATGGTGAGGAAATTTACTCATTTAACCCGGAAAACTCATACATGGTCCTCGACTGGGGGCGTGGTCCTTGGCCCTATAAAAACATGTGGTATTGGGCAAACGGCTCTACCCGTTTACCCGATGGTAAACTTTTCGGCTTTGAGCTAACTTGGGGTATCGGAATTGAGGATAACGCTACCGAAACTATGCTTTTCTATGACGGCAAGGCACACAAGATAGGCGTGGTGGACGTTGTTGATCAACCCGATGGACGCTGGCTCGAACCCTGGCATTTTAAGTCCGATGACGGTAGACTAGACCTTGTTATGACTCCTTTCTTTGACAACTTCAACCCCCTAAACGTTGGCATCGCCAAAACCGTTTGTCACCAAGTCCACGGCTATTGGAATGGCACTGTAACCCTTGATGACGGCACCGTCCTTGAAATAAAGGATATGTATGCTTTTTGTGAGAAGATGTACAACAAATGGTAAAAACACGCTATTAAATATTTGGTAATGAGATTCCGAGACTTAATTTAATCATTGTATGATAAAAAAGCTAATTAAAAAATTAATAGCTGTTTTGTTAGCAGTCGCAACTTGTGCGGTTGTTTTATGTGGTGTTTTGCCTACGATTGTTGAGTGTATTTTATATGGAGATATAAGTATGATTGGAGATGGGAAAAATATTAGCTACTCAAACACCTTTAGCGAGCTATATGCAAACGGAATTAACAGTGTAAGTTGGCGTGAGGGTATGGTGAGCGGTAATGGGGAAAACGGAGTTATTCTTGCTGGTACTCCATATAACGATACTTTAATATATCAAAACATATTTTTCATAATGCCTTCAAGAGATCCTCGTTACACTCCTGACGAGGTTGGCGCTGAACTTCACGATGCAAGGCAAGCGGTAATAAACTTTGACGATACTTGGAACGTTAACGGTAGAAATCGCACGTTTGACTATACTTTCCATCCCTCGCACAGACTAAGGATAGCCCAAGATAAGCATTTGTATAGGAATTATATACGTTGGACAAATTATGAAACTGCCGAATTGGGCGTAAAGTATACTGATATTAACGGTGTTTGGGAGCGTTTGACATTTTCTTCTAGAGAAGATAACGTTACAATAACCAAGGTTACGGAGTCCAGTAAGGGTAAAAAGGTAAACCTTACTTTGAGTATAGACGATAACTCCACCATGCCAAACTATGGTCGCGGTGACGAGGTAAATATGCTTTATAAAAAACTCGTGGACGAGGAATGTAATTATATTGCGGAAATAGCTCATTACCCGGAGTATGAGAATAGTGAACTCAAAGATGGCGGATATTGTGGTTTTACTAGAATTATAGTTGAGGATGGTACCAAAGAAAGAGTAACTCTCAAAAAGTCCAAAGATGCCAATTGTATTGGTGATAATTATGGCGTAAAAATTAGTGATGCATCGGCAGTATATTTAATTACAATATCGGATAGAACCCATTCAATGGGAGCTATTGGTGAGTTTAGTAGTGCAAAAAACTATGAACTGTTAAATCAATTGTACGCTCATACCGATAACGTAGTAAAAAAATATACAGCCAATGGTGTTTTTAGTTATGAGAATGCTCTTAAACCGCATGTCGAAAAGCACAGTGTAATGTATAATCAAGTATCCTTTGATATTGATGGCAACGGTCAATCAACTCTTTCAAATGAAAAAATATTAAAAAACCAAAGAAAATCCAAAGTGGTTGACGGCGCTTTTATAGAACGTGCGTATAACCAAGGTAGATATAATCAGATTTGTTGTGGTGGGGAATTGGCACCCAGACTTTACGGCATGTGGACAGGCGAATGGAATCCCGGCTGGCGTAGCATATACACTATGGATGCAAACGTGAACTTGCAAGTTAGTGGTATGAATACTGGTGACGTGTACGAGGCGGGAATTGGATATATCAAGTTTATTCTTCGCCAAATTCCCGATTGGGAGGATAATGCTAAAAAGGTTTATGGCATGGAAAATGCCATCCAAGCGCCTGTAAATACTGATGGTGATCGTGCAATGATGGTTGAGTATGACCATTGGTATCCATTTGAGTATTGGAATGCGGGAGCCAGTTGGTTGCTTACTCCCATCTACGAATTTTGGCAATGTTATGGGAACGTGACTGTTTATTATAATGGTGAAAATCTTGACCTTGAAAGGGATATTTTATTGCCTTTACTTACTAAACAAGCCAATTTTTGGGATCAACTTTGCTCTCCTGAGTATTATACTGATGTAAACGGCAAAGCCACTTACCAAAATGGTAAAACTTCTTTGAATGAAGGTGAAAAATATTTAATAATTCCCAGTTATTCACCGGAAAACCATCCGTTAGGATATACTTCCACCATAACAGCAAATGCTACTATGGATATTTCTGCCGCACGTGAAGGGTTGAAAATGACTATTGCGATGGAAGACGTTGTTAAGGCTAATGGGTATAAAGAGCGTATCGAAAAATGGCGTAATCTACTTTCTCTTCTACCGGAATACAAATATGATGAAACAGGTGCTTTGCGCGAATGGGCAATTAATGAATATAAAGAAAACAACGAGCATCGACATATTAGTCACTTGTATCCGGCTTGGCCCGCCTACGAAACGCAAGAAGATTTAGAATTACTAGAAGCTTGCAATATTGCAATAGATAATCGTAACCGTCTTAACGTTGGTAAGGATGATACAGCCTCGCATGGGTGGGTACACAAAGCTTTGGTTGGTGCCAGATTAAAAAATGCGGAGTCAACATACTTTGCGTTACATACTCTTGCAAGCAGTAAAATATATTATACTTCTATGATGACAGACCACAATACCGATAGAAGTTACGGTGTATATTGTACCGATACAGGTATAGGAATGGTTGGTATAATTAACGAGATGTTATTATATTCCAATACAGGTGTAATACAAGCTTTACCCGCATTGCCGAGCGATTGGGAGATCGGTAGTATAAAAGGACTTCGTGCAAGAACAAATGCAGAAGTTGACATTAGGTGGACCAAAAATGAGGTGAAAGTATCCGTAACCAGTTATTCTAATCAAAAGATAAAAATTTCCAGCTATGGGGGCGAGGAAATAGAAAGCGAGTTTGATAGTGGTGAAAGTAAGGAATTTACTTTTGTAAGGTAGTAAAACTTTTTGCACTCATAAACGGTAAAAGTATTATAGTGAAATATAAATTTGCATTATTTTTATTTCACCCCTTGACAATGAGACTTAATGAGAATATAATTGCAGTATGAAAAAGTCATTTAACGCTAACTTTTATGCTTTTTATTACTTTTACCGCAAGTCGGTATAGTTTAGCGTGGGCTTTTTTATAGTATATTGTTAATTAAAGACCACGCAAAAGCGTGGTTTTTTATATATAAATTAAACTCAGGGAGTTAAATATGATAGTAACAGTAAAAAATCAATGTAGCAAAAGAGAATTTGACAAACTCATTTCTTGGATTAAATCACTTGGACTAGATACTCACGTATCAGCCGGTACAAACGCTACAGTTATAGGTCTAATTGGTGATACATCTAGAGTAGATATCGAACTTCTTCACTCGTTGGAAATTGTAGAAGCAGTTACTCGTATCCAAGAGCCTTTTAAGAATGCTAATAGAAAATTTCATCCCGAAGATAGCATAATAGACGTTAAGGGTGTAAAGTTTGGCGGTACCCATTTCCCAATTATAGCAGGTCCTTGTAGCGTTGAAAGCGAAAAACAAGTTATAGAAATCGCAAAGGCTGTTAAAGAAGCCGGTGCAACTATGCTTCGTGGGGGTGCGTTCAAACCCCGTACTTCACCTTATGCTTTCCAAGGAATGGGCGTAGACGGCATTAAGATTTTACAAAAGGCAAGAGAAGAAGTTGGCCTTCCCATAGTTACCGAAATCATGTCCGAGAAATTCATCGATGCTTTTGAAGACGTAGATATGGTTCAAATCGGTGCACGTAATATGCAAAACTTTGACCTTCTCAAAGCTGTTGGCCGTTTGAATAAGCCCGTACTCTTAAAGCGTGGCTTAGCCAACACCATACAAGAATGGCTTATGAGTGCCGAGTATATTATGAGTGAGGGTAACAACAACATAGTTCTTTGTGAACGCGGTATCCGTACTTTCGAGCCCTATACCCGTAACACCCTTGACCTTTCTGCTATACCGATTTTGAAGGAAAAAACACACCTTCCCGTTATCGTAGACCCGTCACACGCTTCCGGACTAAGCCGTCTTGTTAAGCCTATGAGCTTGGCATCCGTTGGTGCAGGCGCAGATGGTTTGATTATAGAGGTTCATAATAATCCTGCAAAGGCACTTTGTGACGGCGCACAATCACTTCGCCCCGAGCAATTCGCAGACGTTGTTAAGGCGATAGACGTAATGCTACCTCTTGTAAACAAGGAGAGATAAGAATGAAAGTTGGAGTAGTTGGTCTGGGATTAATAGGTGGATCTCTTGCAAGACAAATTATGCGCAATACCGAGCATACCGTTCTTGCCTACGATATTAGCGACGAGGTGCTCAAGAAGGGCGCGCTAATAAATGCCTATCACGATATTTTGGATATCGATGCCCCCCAAATCGACGTTGATATTTTAATTATAGCAACCAATCCTAGGGCAACGTTAAAAATACTTGATAGCGTCGTTCCGCGTATAAAAAGCGGAGCGATAATAATGGACTGTGCCGGTATTAAAAAGGACGTCATAAAGAAAATGGAAGCACTCAAGCAAACGAGAGAGGACGTTTTCTTCGTGGGCGGACATCCTATGGCAGGGAGAGAATTTTCCGGCGTGTCGCACTCTACGGCAACTCTATTTGAGCGAGCCTATATCATATTAACTCCCGTTGATATGGATGACATTTGCGCCTTGGAAAGAATGAAAGAATTTTTTATGGAAGTAAAATGCGAAGGCATAACTATATCCGGCTACGAGAAGCACGATAAGATTATTGCCTATACCTCTCAGTTGGCGCACGTTGTATCTTCCTCTTATATAAAAAATCCTTTATCCGCTGATCACGTGGGGTATTCCGCAGGCTCTTTTAGAGATTTAACTAGGGTAGCAAAGTTGAACGCTCCCATGTGGACGGAACTATTTTTAGCAAATAAAAAATATCTCTTAGAAGCCATCGACGACTTACAACTCAGAATTGCAGAGTACAAGAGTGCTATTCAAAACGATGACGAGGAAAAGTTGATGGAGCTACTTCAAGACGGTACCGAGAAAAAAGAAATAGCCGATAAAAAAGCAAGGGAAAAAAGATAATGAACGTTTGTGTCAAAAGTGGAAGTTTAATCGGCGAAGTAACCATCCCTTCGTCAAAGTCGGTAGCTCATCGCATGATTATAGCGAGTGTCGTTTCAGGCGCTCGTTCTTCCATTTTAGGTAACCTAAAATCAAAAGATATAATTGCAACGCTTGACTGTATGGAGGCTTTGGGCGCTACAGTAGAACGTAGGGAAAAAGGCGCTATAATAGACGCAAAAAACCTTAGTCCAAAATCCAAAATTTTTAACGTTAACGAGAGTGGTTCTACCATGCGTTTTCTGCTCCCATTACTCCCTGCGTACCTAAGCGAATTTAGTATGGTAGGCGAAGGAAGAATAGGAGAGCGCCCGGTTAGTGCATTAAGAAATGCAATGAGTGAGTGTGGCGTAGGAGTCGACAAAGATTTTCTCCCCGTAAAGGTAAAGGGTAAATACGTTTCCAACCACTTTTCCGTTAATGCCGGTGTTTCCAGCCAATTTGTTACAGGGCTTCTTTTTACCTTGGTTGCTCTTGGTGGTGGCACCCTAAAAATAGATGGTGAACTAACCTCAAAAGGGTATATCGACATAACGATAGGGGTGCTTGAAAAGTATGGTGTCATCGTTAGTTTTGAGGACAACGTTTACACTGTATCGCTCCCAAACGGCATGATTGCACCAAGAGAGATTAGGGTAAAAGGCGACTGGTCCAGCGCTTGTTTTTGGATAGTCGCAGGAGTTCTTAACGGAGATATTGCCATAAAAGGCTTGGAATATCCCGATAATCAGCCCGACAGTATTATTCTTTCCTTAATAAAGCAAATGGGTGGAAAGGTCAGTTATGAAAATGGAATCGTTAAAGCGACTAAAAGCCAACTTAAAGCAATAAATTTTGACGCAGATGGCTCTCCCGATATCGTTCCCATCCTTGCCGTTGCTTGTGCTTTGGCAGAGGGGGTATCTATAATAACCGGCACACATAGATTAAGGTTAAAAGAAAGTGACCGTGTTAAAGCCGTTACCGACATGCTTTCTGCTTGTGGCGTAAGGGTAGAGAGTGGTGAAAACCATATTAAAATTTGGGGATCCAAGAATATTAAAGGTGGGGTAATTGATTCGGCACGCGACCACAGGATTGCCATGAGTGGCATTATACTTGGATTGGTTAGCGACACAGGAACTATTGTTGAGGGCGTAGAATGCGTTTCCAAATCGTATCCCGACTTCCTAATTGATTTTGAGAAACTAGGTGGTAAATATGAATAAATTAAAGGTTGAAATTTACGGCGAATCACACGCGGATAAAATTGGAGTTATAATAGACGGAATCCCTTGTGGTACAAAAATTGATTGTGCCAAAATTGAAGAGATGTTGGCGCGACGCGGTGCAACGCGTTCCCCTTGGTCTACTCCAAGACTAGAAAAGGACGAAGTAGTTTTCCTTCGTGGTATCGAGAACGGCACGGTTTGTGGAGAGATTGAAGCTGTGATTTATAACCAAAATACTCGCCCTCAAGATTATAATAACGTGAGAGCTGTGCCTCGCCCCTCGCACGCCGATTACGTTTCCTTCGTAAAGTATGGTAGTATACCTTCCGGTGGTGGGAAATGGAGTGGACGCATGACTGCTCCTTTGTGTATTGCAGGAGCAATTACGAAAGAATTATTGGAATGTGAAGGTATAAAATTGGGTGCCTATATTTCGAGTATTGGTAATATAAACGGCACATCATATAAAAATTCAGCTATAACGATAAATGAGATAGAATTAGCGCACAAAGAGGAGTTACCTACTCTTTCCAATGCTAGTCAAATGGTGGAAGAGGTAATGAAAGCAAAGGCCGAAGGAGACTCCGTTGGCGGTACTATTGAGTGCATAGTATATGGTTTACCTGTAGGATTGGGTGATAACCTTTTTGAAGGAATGGAAAGTGCTATTTCATACGTCGTATTTGGTGTTCCCGGAGTGAAAGGCATCGAGTTTGGCTCGGGATTTGACCTAAGTGGGATGAACGGCTCGGTTGCAAACGATGAATTTAGCATAAAGGATGGAAGAATTATTACCCTAACGAATAATTCGGGTGGTATAAACGGTGGATTAACTAACGGCATGCCACTTACTTTAAGGGTGTCTATTCGTCCTACTCCTTCAATTGCAAAGGAGCAAGATAGCGTAAATCTTCTTACGATGCAAAGTGAGAAGTTATCTGTTAAAGGTAGGCACGACGCTTGCATAGTGCCAAGAGCCGTTGCCACCATTGAAAGCGCAGTAGCAATAGCAGTCTACGATAAATATTTGGAATATAAGGGTAACTAATATATGGAACTCAAAGGAAAGTATTTCGTAACGGGTAAAAGTTTGCCTCATACCATGAGCCCCGATATTTATATTCGTTTGGGGCTAAACTACGGTGTTAAAGAGTTTCCAACCGAGGAGGAGTTTATTGCATGGGTTAAAGAGGGCGATTACGATGGCTTTAACGTCACCATACCATACAAAGAAAAGGTGATTCCTTGCATAGACGTTATTTCTCCAGAGGCTAAAGAAATAGGAGCCGTCAATACGGTTGTTAAAAAAGATGGTAAACTTTACGGATATAATACTGATTGTTACGGAGTGGATAGGAGCTTGCTTGAATGTGGTATAGACGTAAAAGGCAAAGTTGTTGCTATACTGGGAAGTGGTGGGACTTCCAAATGTGTTAATTACGTTTGTAAAAAGGCGGGAGCTAAGGAGATTAAAACTTGCTCTCGCAGTGGTGATTATAGCTATTCCCAACTTTATGAAGATGGTTGTGCCGAGGTGATTATTAACACGACTCCTGTAGGAATGTTCCCGCACATAAACGAGCAAGTCATAAAGCTTAGTAAACTACCAAGCGTTAAGGAAGTTTATGACGTAGTATATAATCCGCTTACGACTGCTTTAATTAACGAAGCAAGGAGTTTGGGACTAAAATGCGGTAACGGACTCAACATGTTAATTTGGCAAGGTATAAAAGCTTATGAGCTATATACAGATACCAAAGTAACTGATAAGGTTGCCCAAAAACTCTTAAACGATATATATAGCGAAAAGAAAAATTTGGTGTTGATAGGTATGCCCGGGTCAGGAAAATCTACCTATGGTAGGCTGATTGCAAGGGCGTTAAACAAGGAGTTTTACGATACCGATAAGGTTTTTGAAGAAACTTTTGGAGCTACTCCAAAAGATATAATCTTGGAAAAGGGCGAGTCCACCTTTAGGGATATGGAAAGTGAGGTAGTAGCCTCTCTTTCAGCAAAGCTAGGTGTGGTAATCGCAACGGGTGGTGGCGCAGTGCTTAGGGAGAATAATCGCAAGCTCCTACGAGCCAACGGCACCGTGTTATTTATTGATAGGGATATTAGTTTACTGCCAACAGACGGTAGACCTTTGTCCAAAGAATTCGGTGTACAAAAGCTGTATTTGGAGCGTGAACCCATATATCGTGAAACCGCGGACATAACTATAAAAACGGATGCTACTACCATCGTACAAGAGGCAGTAAAAGATATAATCGAATTGCTAAAATAGCCACAAAAATCAAAAATGAACGAGAAACTCACTTATAAACAAGGTCTAAAGGACGGAATACCGATTGCGCTGGGATACTTTGCAGTATCCTTTGCTTTTGGTGTATCGGTGGTAAGCGGGGGACTCAAGTGGTATATTGCAACTGTGATGTCTTTTACCAATTTGACGTCGGCGGGGCAGTTTGCAGGTGCCACGGTTATACTTGCGATGGGAAGCGTATTTGAAATACTTCTTACCCAGTTAGTTATCAACTCGAGATATTTTTTAATGAGCATAACGTTGTCGCAAAGGTTGGACGAAAAATTTACGTTGTTAGATAGATTTTTGGTGTCCTATGGCATAACGGACGAAATTTTTGGCGTAGCGATATCCAAGAAGCAAGCTGTGTCCAGGGAGTATATGTACGGACTCATCCTTTTACCCGTAGTATTTTGGACTTTAGGGACGCTGACGGGAGCTATAGCGGGCAACTTTTTGCCGGAAATCATACTAAATTCCTTGAATATTGCGCTTTATGCTATGTTCATAGCAATAGTGGTGCCGGCAGGGATGCAAGACAAAAAAGTATTTATCGTGGTCGCCGTAAGCATAGCTCTTTCGTGTTTGTTTTATTTCACGCCGGTGCTAAATACGGTTTCTAGTGGCATAGCCTATATTATTTGTGCTATTGTGGCGTCATTGGTGGGCGCGATTTTCTTCCCGATAAAAGAGGAAAATGAAAGCGAGGAGGGGCGTAATGGATAAGATATTATACTCCTTTCTAATGGTGCTTGCAATGGCGGTGATAACCTATCTTATTAGGCTAATACCAATGATTTTGTTCAAAAAGAAGATAAAAAATCGTTTTATAAACTCACTTTTGTACTATATTCCGTATGCGGTATTATCGGCAATGACCTTCCCGTTTATAATGTATTCTTCGGGACATCTATTAAGTGCTGGGATAGGTACCGGGGTAGCGTTAATTTCTGCGTTTACCAAGAGGAGTTTAGTGACGACGGCATTGCTTGCCTCCGGAGCCGTGCTAATCGTAGAAGTAATAATTCATTTTATGTAAAAGAAAAGCCACTAATTTTTAGTGGCTTTCATGTTTTCTAAAAGGGGTCTTTACCGACTAGATAATCAATGGAGCAATCAAAGAAGTTTGCTAAGGTCCACACGTCAATGACGTTGGGAACGACTTGTCCTGCTTCCCAACGAGAGATGTTTGCTTGCTTAATGCCCGTTTGTTTAGCAAGTTCTCTTTGAGAAAGCCCTTTTTCAATTCTTAATTCTTTAATTTTATTATTGTAAAAATTGCATTCCATAGTCCAATTATACAAAAAAGTATCACATACTACTTGACTGATACAAAATTGTATCATAATATATATATATTTAATTCTGGAGGTGGGTTTTATGAAAAAGAGAACCCTTTCATTGATATTTGTCATTTTTCTAATTTCTATTCTATTAATAGCGATGACAGCTTGTGATGCTTTGGGTGATGGTACTACTGCTACTAGGCAACTTGCTCAACCATCGGGACTTGTGGTTGAAAAGGGCATTTTAAAGTGGAGTACTGTTAATCATGCAAATGATTACGTGGTTAATATTGATGGTACTGATGTCGCCGTAGTTGGCAATGCCATTTCTTATCAATTAGAGGGTCTTGAAATAGGTAAAACATATCTATTAAAAGTTAAAGCAAGAAATACTTTAGGTTTATATAACGACTCTTGGTACTCTGATCCGATAGAATACGTACATGAAGCTTTTTTTGAGGGTACTCTTGCTATTCCACAAAATCTTGATGTTAGTGGAAGAAAACTTACATGGAGTGCTGTGGCACATGCCGATAGTTATGTGGTTTCTATAGATGGGGTCGAATATGATGCTGTAAGCACTACATCATTTGATGTTTCATTTCTACAGGTTGGCTTTACTTATTCACTAAAGGTTAAAGCAATCGATTCTGGTTTTAGTTTTGATTCTAGTGAGTATTCTAAACCATACAGTTATACTCCTACGAATCTTCCTCCTTTATTTTTACCAACAGAGCCACAAGTTACGGATGGGGTTTTAAATTGGACGGCTGTAGATAATGCTGTTGGTTACATTGTTAGTTTAAATGGTGTAGACTATCCCGCTATAACAAATCGCTTTGATATGTCCACACTCAATAGGGATACTACATATATTGTCAAAATTAAAGCTTTAGCGGATAATGTCAATTATTCGGATTCGGAATTCACCATCGAATATGTAATTGATCTCAATGCAAATTCTTTAAATGAAACGCTTACTTTTTCACAATTTGAGGATTTGAACCAAAATGAATCAATTTTGAGCTATGGAATTAACATGATAAATCATGCGATGGTAAGTGATCGTACTATTATGATAAGTAATCCTATTTTTGATATCGATTTATTACGTGAAAACACGCGTCTTGTGAAATTTAATTCGGGAGCTTATTCAAATAACTATTTTCATAGTTCAGACGTAGAAACTTTTGCAAGTAGTTATAATAGTAATTTGAACGTTAATGTGTCAGCAAAATATAAGAAAATTGTAAGTGGCGCGGCTGATGTTTCTAGAGATTATAAAACCACTTCAGATGAAGCTTTATCTAGATATTATACTGGGGTTATTATTACAGAAAATAGATTTTATATTGCAATGCAGCCTAAAGATAAGAATGATACTGCTGACTACAACAATCTAGAAAATAAATATGAAGTAGAAGATACATACGTGCGTTGTTTAAGCCAGAATTTTATCAACGATATTAATAGCGATTTACATCCTATTGAAATATTTGAACGTTATGGAACACACTTTATCACTAGTGTTGCAATGGGTGGTAGAATTATTGCAAACTATAATATGTCTAGTTATGATAAAATAGTCGATACCCATACATACACGGATGTATCAGCTAAAATAGGGGCATCTTATAAAGGCATCCGTGTGGAGGGTGCTGTTTCTTATGAACAGGAAATTAATGAAAAAATGGCTCAAAGTGGCATATCTACGGAACAAAGTATATACATTTACGGTGGCGCTGGATATGCTAACATGACTTCTATTGACAAAATTGTTGAAAATTATGCTGATTGGAGTAATTCTCTTAACACGAATCCGGTAGTAATGGGGGTAAAAGATTCTTCTTCGTTACGTGCAATATGGTCGCTTATTCCCCAAGAAGTTAATGAAGAAAAAAGCTATGAGCTTCCAGATGGTGGTACGTGCTACTCTAGAAGAGATCAACTAGAAGCGTGGTTTATGGAATACGGTGATGATAATTTGGAAACTCTTAGAGAATCCATTGGGCTTAAAGAGATGGGTGTGCCTAAAAAAATTGAGAGCGTATCCATTGGCTCCAAAACGTACAAAGATGATGAAGTTTTTTATGTTGGTAGTGGTGCATCTTATGATATTGCTGTAAGTTGTGACGCTGAAAATGAATATACTCTTTATAGCCCGTCTTTTAGTCTTTCAGAAGAAAGTAAGCAATATGCAGAATTTGACAGCGAAGGAACAAATACGATCAAATTAAGAATCAAGCATGCGAGTGAGATAACGGAGCCTAACGCACAAGTTGTTTTAAACATTAGATATGGCCGTGGACGCAAAACTGTAGTGTTAAGAATTAAAAGGAAATATGAAGTTACGCTGGATGCAAATTTAGAGCAATTTGGATTGAAGTATGACCTAATTGTAAAAGAAATAACGGAAGGCGCCACTAACCTAAGTGAGCCATTGATAGTAGATGTTTACACCGAAAGTGGTGAAAAGGTTGAAAAAAATTTAAAGAACGATGAAATCGAAGAAGGATTTAGAATTAAGTACTGGCGTTACTATTACGAAGGAACATATCGTCAATTTAATTTTGAAACAGATGCGGTTACGTCAGATCTAGTAATAACTGCATACTGGGAACCCATAAAATATAAAGTAACGTTTATGTATGACAATGGAGAAGAGTATTTGCCAGATGACGATCACTATGTCATTTATGGTCATTGTGTTTCAGAGCCAGTCAATCCAGTAAAAGAGCATTATATTTTTAAACATTGGTACTTGCAAAATTCAAATAATTCAAGCCCGTTTGATTTTAGCGAGAAAATTGAAAAATCAATTGTCTTATACGCAAAATGGGCACCGATAGAATACAATGTAGTTTTGAATATTGGTGAAGGTGCAACGATAGAAAAAGAGAGCGTAACAACGAGTATAGAAAATGGTTTTACTATTTCTCCAGGAGTACCAATAAGAGAACATTATGTATTTTCGCATTGGACTTTGCAAAATGGTGAAGAGTTCGATATTACTCAATATGAGTTTAAAAAGAATACGATAATAAATGCACAATATACGGCAAAGCAATATAATGTTGTTTTCACGTCTTCCATAGATAGTAACTATTATTTGTCAAAGAAGGTAAGTGTATTGACGGATTTCCTATTAGGAGAATCGGTATCTGTTCCTATTGTAGAAGGACATGAGTTTAGTGGTTGGTATCTATCGGACTATGTTACTCGCATAGAAGATTTATATGCTTATCAATTTAAGCAAAACACGACCTTGGTAGCTAAATTTACAAAGAAGAGTTTTGTCGTTAAATTCAATACTAATGGTGGTAGTGAAAACGTACAAAATTCCCTTGCTACTCAAACAGTAGAATATGGTTCTTGGGCAGATGAACCTACATCGAATCCTCAAAAAGAAGGATATTACTTTAAGGGGTGGTGTACGGATGTAAATGATGTCGATAACACGATGTTTACTTTTAGCAAAAAAATTGATAGCGATATAATTCTTTATGCCGTATGGTCGGAAGAAGAAGTTGTGTTCTTGACGGTTTACAAGGACTACGATTATGTTATTGATACGAATAGTAATTCTTCAGTAATGGAAACGACTTCAATACAAGGAAAGCCAATGGGTATCTTATGCGATAGTCCATCCCGTGATGGTTACGACTTTGATGGTTGGTATATTGTAGCTGATGGAGAAGAAAACAAAGTTGATAGTACGTTCGTTATAAACGAAGAAAACACTGTTTTTAAAGCTAAATGGACAAAAAAGAGTTTCGCAATTTCATATTACTATGATGGAAAAGTACAAGATATATGTACTTTCTTGTTCGAAGAAACAATCAAGTATAAGGATTTGCCAGAAAAAGAAGGATGGACGTATAGTGCGTGGGTAACTGAGGGAATCTTGCCGGAAATAATGCCAAATCGCAGTTTTACAGTATACACTACGGCTACAATAAATAATTATCAAATCACATATTTGTCAAATTATCCCGTTGAAGATTTAGTAAGTGTGGTTTTGAAGACAGAACAATATGTATATGGACAAACAATTACTCCTACTGTTCACTTGGGTGATGAAAGCAATTACGTGGGCTATAAGTTTACGGGCTGGAGCTATTTACAAGATGAGAATTGGATAGATTTTGAGATTGGTAAAACTATGCCTAGCATGAATTTGACCATGCGCGCAAATTGGAGTAAGAACCAATTTAAACTTAAAGTCTTTTCCAGTTATGATGATTTTCAAAATAACAACAACTATCAGCAAGTCATGGTGTATTATGATGAGAATTTGAAAGAATTTCTTCAAAGAGAAGAAAATATTTATATAAAAGAGAATCTTCAAATCATGCAAGGGTATCAGTTTAAAGAATGGAATTTGAATGAGAGCTTCTATATGCCTGCAGAAGAACTTAGTATTTGGGCAATATCAGAGGGCGTTGAAGTACAAATATCTTTGCATTGTGGTTGTGGTTTGCACACTAATACAGTCTTTTTTAGATATAATGATTACTTGCTAGCCTCTTTAATGGAGAGCAAGATTGGCTTTAATTGTGAAAACTACGTTTATGACAAAGATAGTAATTGGGAGTATGACAACGGAGAACTGGTAAAGGATGATGCTACCGTACCACTTGTTGATAGCATTATACTTTACGCCGTTTGCTCTAAAATAGTAGATACAAGCAATCCACAACAGTTCATTTTGCAAAAGAGAAGCACCAAAGAGTTTAGTTATTATCCTAATGATTTCAAAAAACTAAATACAAAAATTTTGGGACAATATGCTACGAGCGTGAAATTGTTGATTGAATATGAAATAGATGAGAACTCAGCCAAATACTCTTTGGGGAATGCTGAACATAATATAGTTATTAAAAAGACTAACGGAGATGTGTTAAAAACAGAGAATAATTTACCATACACAAATAAAATGTTTGAAGCTGAGGTTGAATACAATGATTTCTGTAATGGGATAATTGTTATATTGGAAAGCGAACATTATGTTAACAACCAACAATTTTATGATTTTACCATTACAGCTGTAATCAATTGTGCCTATACGTTAATGATGTACATGTATAGTGATGATGGTTCGTACTATAAGAGTTCCTTTGTGGCATGTGGAAATAACTTTTTGGACACAGATTTTATTTCAGCTCCTAGTCTTTTGCAAATACCTGTAGGTTGGGTGGCAAACGAAACCGATGATAATGGAGCAGTTTGGAGATATAAAAATAAGGACGGCGAGAATAAGGTTGCTGTTAACAAAGGAACGACAACTCAGACCGTAAACAAGGAAACCCTATTTGGAGATTTTGGTGGCGAGCGTGTTTGTGCTATATATTGTTTGATAAAACGTAAGGCAATTAGTATAAACTTGGATGATGTTACGAGCATTAATCATACCTTGGAAGACGAGGTCATTCCAACCTCACAGCAACGTTCGATAGACCTTTTAGATATTAAAAAAGAAATGATGACTGGAGAAGGAACGAAAATATATAGCATAACCATATCATTTAAAGCTACCGAGATAGATGATGGATATCAAGAGTTTTACTTAACCACTGGAAAGAAAGTTACAAGTGGTGGCGCAGATAAGGACATGTCAAACGATAATCCTGTTACTTGCACCGATGGCAAACTTTTGTATAGCAAAAACGATATTTCCACAAATGGAGAAGGAAAGGGATCGGCTACTCACTCATTTACATGGTTAAGAATATGGTCTTATAACAATATTAAGGATTGGGAAAAAATATATCTAACGTTTAGTGCGCATGGTACCCAAAATGATGAATGGAAAGCCAGCGAAATTGTCGTAACTATTACTTTAGGTGGTTAATTCAGTTCTTAAGACATATCAAGCAGTTAACTTTTTAAAAACCTAGCTATCCTAGGCTTTGATAAAAAGTGGGTAAAAATAAGGAGCGAAAAATTTCGCTCCTTGTTTTTTATAGAATGATAATATGTATTATTCCTCGCTTGATGCAACCTCTAAAACAGCTTGTGCTTCTGCTTCTTGGGCGAGGCGTATTTCTTCACGCTTGAGAAGAACTGCCTCGTGGACTGCTTTCTTCTTTTCGCCGGTTAGGTCATAAAAGAAGAAGGGGATGCCCGCAGCAAGCATGCAAATGCCGTGGAATATGGTATAGAAGGCTAGCATCCATAGTGCCGTTTTAAGGCTGTTTTCGGGATATATGGTAGTGCCTGTCACTGCATCGGTGTAGTGGGGTTGGTAGCCGATTAGGTTGTCCTTTAGTAGGATTAGGGGGGCTACCGTTTGAACTATTATGCCACTAATGGAACTGCCTAGCGCCACTATCCAAGTATAGCTAGCATCGTTGCGCTTGCCCGTCTTTGCCTCTATTTCTTCAATTATATCTGCGCCAAATAGGGTGGGGAGTAGGTTGGAAGCCCCGTATTGGAAGCCTACTAGGAACATGAATAGGAAGAATAGTATGGTGAGGAAAATGTTGTCGGGGTTGCTAAAGGCAAAGTAGCCAACGATGAAGGCAAGGCAGTTGATACATACCGAGTAAATACCCGAGCAAATATACAAGGTACGCTCGCTAAACTTCTTCATTAGTGCTTTAATAATGAACATACCAACGAAGGTTCCTACGCCTGTACATATTCCAAAGAACAAGGTTTGACCACTCTTACCAAAGTATATTATAGCAAGGAAGGGCATCATATAGCTCGCTAGGCCACGGAAAGCCTTTAAGAACTCGCTCAAAATTACGAGTAGGGCGTGTTTGTTGGTTATAATAGATTTAATGTTCTTAAGGGGATTTTCGGGCTTTTTATCGTAAGTAGTACGCTCTTTTATGAACCTTGCGCCGAGTAGCATGGTAATCATACCAACAACGGAACAAATTATGGCGCTAACGAGGTACATTATTTCGTCATTCTTAATTATTCCCGGCTTACGTAACATTCCAATAATCAAAACGACGACGAGGGGAGCAGAGTTACCTACTGCGCTAACAATACTCCTCCAACTCATAATGGAGTTGCGCTCTTTGTCATCGGTTGACATAACCATTGCAACCATGTTTACCGAGTTACCCACGTTAGTTAGTGCACCGTAAATAATAAAGAGGATACAAAAGTAAACCATAATCTTGGTAGCACTATCACTAAGGAAACCGGGAAGATAGAACGAAAGTGACGTAACGACTGCAAGAGGAACCGAAACTATTAGTATTAGGGGACGGAACTTGCCTATTTTGGAACGGCTACGGTCAATTACAAGAGCCATACCAAAGCTTACGAAATAACCCACAATGCTTACAATGGAGTTAATAAGAGATATGTGGTCCTCGGTAAGTAGTCCTGCTCCTACAAAGGTTGTTAGGTACTCTTGTCTATAGGAGCCCACCATACCTGTAATCATAGTATAGAAGAATGCAGCAAATAGGAATATGATTAATTCCTTGTTTTTGACTTGCTTTTCTTTGGGAAGATTTATATTTTGGCTATCTTCCGCAAGAGTTTCAACTTTTATTTCTGTCGTATTAGTCATTCTTAACTCCTCCAGTTACTTCTAAAGTATAATCTAAATAGTACGACGTGTCAATATTAAATATAAATCGTAAGATTTACATTTACCTTTTTTTGCTTGACTATATTTTTTAGTGGGCGTATACTACGATTAATGAATTAAGGAGATTGTAAAATGAAAGATTTCAAAGGCATTTATGCAGCACTCTTAACCCCGTTTAATGATGATGGCACCATTAATTTTGATTCTCTAAAGCTTCTAGTTGAGCGTAATATAGAAGTGGGTCTTACCGGTATGTACGTTTGTGGCTCCACCGGTGAGTCCGTTATGATGAGCGAGGAAGAAAGAATATCCATTCTTAAGTTCGTTTCCGAAGTTAACGCAGGAAGAAGCATTCTTATTGCACACGTTGGCACCATTTCTACCGATTCTGCTTGCCGTATGGCAAAGAAGGCAGAGGAATATGGCTACGATGCAGTTTCTGCAGTAGTTCCCTTCTATTTCTCATTTAGCAGTGAAGCAATCAAGGGTTATTATAAAGACATCTTGAACGCAAGCAACCTTCCCATGATCATCTACAACTTCCCCGGTGCAAACGGCTTTGGCGGTATGCTCGAATTAGTTGAAGAAATGATAGACAATCCCAAGCTAATCGGCGTAAAGCACACCAGCGCAAACTTGTTCGATCTTGAACGTTTCAAACACCTCAGCAAGCCCCTCGTTGTTTACAACGGATTTGACGAGATGCTCATCGGCGGACTTTCCATGGGCGCAGACGGTGGCATAGGCTCTACCTACAACTTTATGGGTTCACTCATTCTTGATATTTACAACGCATTCAATCGTGGCGATATCAAGTCTGCTCAAGAATACCAAACCAAAGCAAACCGCATTATCGACAGAATGATTCCTTATGGTGTATTCGCTATGGAAAAGGCAATCCTTACCTTACAAGGTATTCCTATGGGTAATTGTCGCAAGCCCTTCTTACCTCTTAGTGAAGCAGGTTGGGAAGAAGCAAAGCGCATAGCAGAAGAATTAAAATAGTTAAACCAAGCTAAAAGAAACTCTCCGTTTTGGAGAGTTTCTTGTTTTATTTAGTACTAATAATATCTTGAAACGTAATCAAATGGTTCGCCTAGTATAAAATATATTGGTAGATATATTATTACTCCTAGTGCAACAATGCCAAAAACTATGGTGAACACAGCATTTGCTTTGTTGATGATTTCATCTTTTAGCTTTGGGCGAAGAAGGGCATATATCCCAATGCCCAAAAAGCCACCAAGAACGTTGACCATCAAGTCAACGATATCGAACCATCCGAAGCCGGTTAGTAATTGTATTGTTTCAAAAAGCATCGATACAAGGGTAACAATTGGGAAAGCATATCTTTTTTTGACCATAAAAGGTAGGTAAAAGCCAAGTGGCATAAATGCAATCACGTTTAGTATCATATCGAGGGATACGTATTGATAATAGGAATGAGAAAATGGTACTATCCCGCGCTCAAAACGATAGGATATCGGTTTTTGAATATAGTCGTAAATAAAAATTTCGGGAATAGTTGCTTTGAAAATTACCACCCATATTAGTAGCACCAAGTAGATTATAAAAGTGGAATATATAAGTGGCATATAAAGGCTTTGCCAATCAATATTTTTTAACGAGATCCTCTTCATATGTAAGCTTAGTGCATACTAAATAGCAAAATTGTGCCCACCATCATCAAGATAGGGCCTATCAACGTCGCAACGTGGAAAACGGTATGTATATATTTTTTCTTTATAGTATAGAGGGCAAGTCCTGCTACGCAGAAAATAAAACCGATTAGATAAAATGTATTAATAGTATGTGTTGCATAGGGTGAACCTAGATTTACTATGTATAGTATTAGTAAAATTGCGCCAATAATAGCATCCACTACGACGCCAAAAGTCTTAAAACGCATAAGGTCGTAAACGCAAAGGACGGCGTTTATAATTGCTAAAGTAAAACAAATGCCTACGCCAATATAGTTTATTAAGTAGTCGTTAAAAAGTAATGAAAAAGGTACTCCGCAAGCGGTAACCAAGAAAGCAATATTTGCGTGGTCTATTCGTCTTGCCATACTCTTTTTTTGCTTGTCGGTTAGTGCGTGATATACTCCCGACGTAGCATAAACCTGCATTGCTGGAATACAAAGAAGAAGGGATGCAAAAATTTCGGCAAGAGAATTTGCAATCACAAGAAGATAAATCATAAAACCAAGGGCGATAGGCGCACCTATACCGTGTGTTATTGCATTCCACAATTCCTCGTTTGGAGTGTAATATCTTAGTCCATATTTTTCATATTCTAATTTTAGAGCTTTTTCATCAACCATATATAATCCCTTCCTTATTTAATATTCTACACCTAGCGAGTGCGAAATGTAAACTATCATGATTAAATAAATTAAGGAAAATAAGAGTAGAAAAATAAATAAATGATCAAATCAAAATTATATAAGGAATAAGGTTTTCTTAAAAATTATGAACCGCTTGATAATCAAAATGTTGCTATAGAAAAACTAAAATCTCGTTTGTATTATTAAGCAAAAATAATTTTTAAATTTTTTCATAAAATCTATTGACAAACATTCAAGGCTATGGTTTAATAGTAATAGTTACTAATAGCGATAAGCAAAAGGAGGTAAAACGTGAGAAATACTGCTCAGAGAGACTTGGTATTAAGAGTGGTTGAAGAATCATGTGACCATCCTAGTGCCGAAACTATTTATACTCGCTGTAGGGAAAGGATGCCGGAAATTAGCTTGGGAACCGTTTATAGGAACTTGAAAGTTTTGGTAGAACTTGGTAAAATAAGAGAGGTATCCATACTCAATGCAGGGGACAGGTACGATAAAACGATAGGACTACATGCACACTTTAGGTGTAAGAGCTGTGGAGTTGTGCTAGACGTCCCGGCGAAAGACTTGGATAGGCTAGAAAGTGCAGTACAAAGCATGACCGGGTATCAAATTGATGGAACAGAGGTTCTTTTCGTAGGGCTCTGTGATAGGTGTAAAAATGAGCGCATTATTCAAAATTAGTTACGGACTATATTTAGTAGCTGTTAAAGGCGACAAGCACACGGGATGTATTTGTAACACCCTAATGCAACAGTCAAACGACAAGGTTAGCATTGCCCTTAACAAGAGCAATTACACTCACGAAGTTCTTAAGGCAACCAAAAAAGCAAGTGTTTCTATTCTATCAATAGAAGTTGATCCAACGCTTATAAGAACTTTCGGAATGCAGTCGGGAAGAGAGGTTAATAAGTTTGACGGAATAGTAGCCGATGAAAGTCAAAACGGTTGTTTGGTAATCAAAGAAGGCACTTGTGGTTACCTTGAACTGGAAGTTTTGGAAGAAAAAGACCTTGGCTCACACACCTTGTTTATCTCCAAAGTAGTGGATGAAAAAGAGTACGATAAAGAACCTATAACCTATGCGTATTATCGTAACAATCTAAGAAAGAGGGCAAGTGCCGGGTATGAGTGTATAATATGTGGACACGTTAGAAATACCCCACCTCAAAAAGGTGAAATATGCCCGATATGTAAACACGTTGACGTGTATAGAGAAGTCAATAATACAGGAAAAACTGTAACGCTAAATACAAATAAAAAAATTGAAAGTAAAGGAGACAAAACTATGGCAAAATATGTATGTAACGTTTGTGGTTATACTCACGAAGGCGATTCTGCTCCCGAAAGATGCCCCCTCTGCAAGGCACCCGCAGAAAAGTTCACCAAGCAAGACGGCGAAATGACCTGGGCAGCAGAACACGTAATCGGCATCGCTAAGGGCGCAAGAGAAGACATCATCATGGATCTTCGTGCTAACTTTGAAGGCGAATGTACCGAAGTTGGTATGTATCTTGCAATGGCAAGAGTTGCTCACCGTGAAGGCTATCCCGAAATCGGTTTGTACTATGAAAAGGCAGCTTGGGAAGAAGCAGAACACGCAGCAAAATTTGCTGAACTTCTAGGCGAAGTTGTTACCGATTCCACCAAGAAGAATCTTGAACTCCGTGTTGATGCTGAAAACGGCGCAACCGCAGGTAAATTCGACCTTGCAAAACGTGCAAAGGAACTTAACCTTGATGCTATCCACGACACCGTTCACGAAATGGCACGCGATGAAGCTCGCCACGGTAAAGCTTTTGCTGGACTCCTAAAGAGATATTTCTAATACATTTCCTCTCCAAACAAGAAATGAGTTTTAGTAACGTAAAGAAATCTACCTAAATGGTAGATTTCTTTTTTACTTACTTCTATTCTCTCTTGACAAAACGCGCGCGTGATAGTAATATATTTTACAAGACATTATATTACTATATAGTGGAGTTTCCCATGAAAACTATTAAAGTAAACACAGGAAGACCTTACGAAGTGATAATAGGCGAAAACCTACTTTATCAAACGGGAGCGTTGGTTAATAAGGTTATGAAAGCCCCAAGAGTGCTAATTATCACCGATGACATAGTTAACGAATTATATACGGGTATAGTAGCGGACTCTCTTGCCGATAGCGGTTACAAAGTGGAAATTTTTGTTATAGAAAACGGAGAAAAAAGCAAGAATTTGTCCGTTTATGGTGCAATACTCGATTATCTTGCCGACAATGGCTTTACTAGGAAAGACGGTATAGTCGCTCTTGGTGGCGGAGTTGTTGGCGACCTTGCCGGATTTGTTGCAGCAACCTATCTTCGAGGAATAGAGTTCGTGCAAATACCAACCACACTTCTTGCACAAATAGATAGTAGTGTGGGCGGTAAAACGGCAATCGATCTTGGAGCCGGTAAAAATTTAGTAGGTGCATTTTGGCAACCTAGCCTAGTTATAGCGGATATTACTACTCTTGATACTCTTCCTCAAAAAGAGATAGAAAACGGTCTTGGAGAACTAATCAAATATGCCTGTTTAATTGGTGGCGAGGCATACGAACTAGTATCCAAAGGGTATGAAACGGACAAGTTAAGGGCTATCGAGCTTTCCGTTAGCTACAAGCGTGATATAGTAGAAGCTGATGAAAGAGAGGGTGGTGTTAGAAGACTACTCAACCTTGGTCACACAGTTGCACACGGCATAGAAAAACTATCAAAATATACTTTCACACATGGTAAAGCCGTTGCTTGTGGAATAATGGCAATTGCAAACGCCGAACATAAAAGGGGCACCCTTCCAAGTGAGGAATACTACAAAATAAAGGACCTTTACGCAACCTACAATATCGACTATACCCTTCCCTATAAAATTAGCGATATTTGTGAAGTAGCAAAGGTGGACAAAAAAGCAGAAGACAAGGACATTAATTTGGTAACCATAAAAGGCGTAGGCAATTGCGTGGTTGAAAAAATGGAGCTTGCTAAATTAAAGGAGTATTTAAAATGAAGAAAATTCTTGTTATAAATGGACCGAACCTAAATATGGTGGGCATTCGCGAGCCTATGATTTACGGTAGGCGCGACTACGAAGACTTGTATGAGTTTATCACTAGGCACGCAAGGGAAGTTGATCTTAACGTTCGTATTTTACAAAGTAATTACGAGGGCGAAATTATAACTTGGATACAAGAAGCATATGACGAATACGACGGGATTATTATTAATGCCGGGGGCTATACGCACACGTCGGTTGCTATTCTGGATGCACTAAAAGCAGTTGGCATACCTACCGTTGAAGTACATCTTACCGATATAAGCACTCGTGAAGAGTTTAGGAAATTTTCTTATATTTCCTTGTATGCTAAAAAGACTATCGTGGGTAAAGGCTTTGCCGGTTACGCCGAGGCATTAGAGTATTTTGCAAATATTTAACGATGAAAGAAAACCAAAAGATAAGACCGCTTGCGATATATCAATTACTAAAAAACTATACCGATAGCACGGTCGCAATCGGCTCTTTTGAAATTGCTCAAACTCTAAATTTAGAGGGCTTGCCTAGTAGTATTAAAGAGGTTAAAGAGGACCTAAAATTATTAAAAGACTGGGGATTTGGCGTTAACGAAGTACGAGGAGAGGAGCGTTATTACGTTAGTACGAAGGTTTTTAGTGATGCTGAACTTAGGATACTAATAGACGCCGTGGAATCTTCTGCTTTTATTACCGAAAAGAAAACCGACGAACTCGTTGGGAAAATTTCGCGATTAGCCGGCGAAAGGCGTGCGGAATCTTTTGTTAATCTTTCCAAATTTTCAACAGTAAAGCACACTAACGAGAACGTTTTTAACGCCGTTGATACTATAGATGGTTGTATTAGGGGCGGTATGAAATGCTCGTTTTTATACTTTGACTATGACGTAGAAGGCTCAAGACTATACCGTAAAGAACGCAAACGTTACGTCACAAATCCCTTGGCTCTTACCTTTTCTGAAGATAAATATTACCTTATTGCCTACGGCGACAAATATGAAAACGTAGCTACCTATCGCATTGACCGTATGGACAAAGTTATGCCGGAGGGAGAAAAGATAATTAAACCCGAGTGGCTAAAGGACTTTGATATTAACGCCTACAAAAAACAAGCGTTTTCAATGTATAAAGGCGAAAGTAAAGAGGTTTCGTTAGAGTGCGACAATAAGGCGGTTGACGTTATTATTGATAAATTTGGCGAAAAGGTTAACATGCTAAAGTTAAACGACGAAAAGTTTAGGGTAAAAGTAACGGTACAAGTAAGCCCTACCTTTTTCGGTTGGTGTGCAACGAGTGGAGGCAAAATCAAAATAGTTGCACCCGAAGAGGTAAAAAACGCCTATTACGAACACCTTTCAAAGTGTTAGAGGAGTAGTAAGTATGAGTCAACAAACGTTAAGTGCAATCGATTACTATAAACAAAGTCCACGCCCCAAAAAGAAAAAGATTATTCTGGCTCTCGTTGGCGCTCTATTGACACTGGGATTGGTTTTATTGTTGGCCTCTTACGGCATAATTTACGGTATTACCACCCATATTAATAAGCCGGTAGACTATCGCGAGGCGCTTTCAAACGGAGAGGTATCTAGTGGCAATAAAATACATTTTCTTAACACCGAAAGTAGCGATTGTATAATTTTGGAATCAAACGGTCATATCGCAATGATAGATTGTGCGGAGGATAGCGATAATCCTCGTAATCTTGAGGAATTGGAATTAAAGGGCTTTGAAGAACGCGTATTAAAATACGTTAAGGACAATTTTGCAGACGAAAACGGCAAGGTTCACTTTGATTTTATATTAGGAACTCATTCGCACTCCGACCATATTGGTGGGTTTGATACTCTCCTTGCGGACGAAAATATTATCGTAGATAAAGCTTACTTAAAATGTTACGAGCCTTATTTTATCAAAGAGCAAGAGGTTGAAGAATGGGATAACGAAGAGGTTTATAACCAAATGCTTTCCGCAGTAAAAGCACGCGGAATTACGCTTATCCAAGATATTCCTACAGAGCAGTTTAAGCTTGGTACTTTCAAATTAAGATTTTTGAATACGGAGGCACCCAAGGAAACCGGTATTGGTGAAAACGAAAATGCCGTTGCTCTTTACGTTGAGGACGGAGATAAAAAAATTCTTCTCATGGCGGACGTTAATTATCTTGACGGCGATGAGCAAGCAATAAGCAAGGAAATAGGCAAGGTTGATTTGGTTAAGTTGGGTCACCACGGATACGGATATTCTTCGGGTACTCCATTTTTGACACGTACCCAACCCAAGATTGCTATCTATACGAATTTTAGGAACAAAGCTACTTTTACAGTTAGAATGAGGGTTACTTTGAATAGTAGAAGCTCTCAATATGCAACTGCAGACTATAACGGAATAATTGCTGTAATTGGTGAGGAAATTAAGCTTTATTCCAACATTCACTAATTATTTGAAGAGATAGGAAATTAATTATGAAAATACTTTTCGTGTGTAGCTCTAACGTATGTAGAAGCCCTTATTGTGAGTTTCATTTTAAGAGATATATGGAAGAATATCCTGCTCTTAAAGAGATAGTTAGCGAGTGCAACTCAGGCGCGGTATTTAATCGTTCTCAAAAACTACATTCCAAGGCAAAACAAGCTCTTATCGCCGAGGGCTTTGAGGAGAGTGTACTGGAGGCACACAAACCACGTTTTATAAAGGATAATTTAACGCTGTTTTTAGAAAGCGACGTTATAATTGGTATGACAAGATGGCACAAATGGTGCTTGCCAAAGAGTATCCGCCATAAATACGTTAATTTGAGTGAGGCGTCGGGGGAAAAATATAAAGCCATTCCCGACCCATTCCTTGCAATCAATCAAACCGAATATAACAAAGTTATGGCAGTAGTAGCAGTGTACGTTAAAAAATATGCCTTAAAATTGATTGGAGAAAATGTGGATAATAAAAACGAGTACGAAATTTCTTTAATAGAAGAAGAGAACGAAAGGGTTGTTAAGGTAAGTATTGAGGAAATGCCGGAAGACAAAGAAAACTCTTTTGAATGCGAAGAATTAAAGGACGAAGCAAAGGAAATAAGCTTGCAAGAGTTAAAGGAGGAAAACCTTATTTCTACTGGGAACATTAGAGCGAATCTTATCCCTAAAAAACCTATCAAAGAATATGCTTATGGAGTTACTTTTGCTATTTTAGCTATCGTAACTTTAACGATTGGGTTCCTGTTTGAAGGATATAAGATGGTGGGTATAATTTGCTTCGTACTTGCAGGACTAGCAAGTTTTTCCATGTTTAACACCATCTTTGATGCAAAAAAAATACAACGCTTACTTGATGAGGGAAAGTGCAAAACAGTAGATGAACTTATGCTAGAATTAAAGAGAAAAAAGAAGTACGAGTTCATGCGTAATCTTGGTGGAATGATAAGGGCTGGATACGTCGTTGGGTATGAAGTTTTAAACGGTAACGAAATTCGTAAGGTAAATTAGTGGTTTAAGCACTCTTAATAGAGTGCTTATTTTATGATTTCCACAGTAAAAAATAGGCAAATAAAGTAGCTTAATGTGGCTAAATTATTATATAATTAAGTGAAGTTATGTTATTATAGCAATATCAATTTTTCGGAGTACGAAATGAAATCTAAGTTTTGGACTAAAAAGAATATTATTATTACCGTCATCGTAGCAGTCGTCATCATTGCCCTAATTGCTACAATAGTGGTCATTTCATTGGATAATAAGGAAGTGCAAACGGCGGAAGCATCCGTTACTCGCGGTTCACTTTCTACCTCAATTAACGCTAGTGGCGTAGTAGTGAGCGCTGGCATAAATAATTATATTCCTTTATTCGCTTGTGTGAACGACGTTACCGACCTAGAGTCTATTAAGGAGTATGCGGGGGACGATTTTAACTGGACCTATGCTTTTATTAACTCTAACACCGCGCCAATTGTTTATGAAATCACTTATATAAATCATGATTTTGCGGACGTTAAAAACGTGTTACGCACTACCGATGAAAATCAAATTATCATGGAAGTAATGCCTTATTATTTAGACTGGTCAAAATTGGAAGAGGCCAAGGACGACGCTATTGAAAAAGGTGATATGCAAGAAGGTGCAACCACTTCCGATTTTATTTTCATGTTAATAATGACGAACAAGGATAATCCCTTTGATATTCCTAGCGAATATCTAAAGTTGTCTACCAAAAAAGAGGATAAAGTAAGTATAGATACTGATTATATCAAGGAAATAATTGAAAAGACTGTAATATTGGAAGAAGATACCGCTTTGGAGTATACCATCTCCCAACTTACTCTAGAAGAGGGCGATGCAATAACTATTGACCAAAGACTATTTAAGATTGAGCTATCCCAATTGTACACATCTTTTACCGTTACGGAATATGACGTCGCGGAAATAGATGCCAAACTACGCGCTAATAAAAAGGTTTACGCAGGCGTTACGATTAACGCTCTTGGCGGTAAAAAAGTGGTTGCTGATATTCAAGAGATCATTAATGGTAGTTACAGTTCCGGCATTGCCTATTATGCGGTTAAGGCAAAAATAATTTTTGGTATAGAAGATACTCTTGATTTAACTAAGGAAGAAAACTTACATTCCAGCGCTGCACAATCGGCAAAAAGAAAGGGAGAAACCTCTCTCAAATATTCTTCATACTCATATTACGACGAAGAGTTGACTCCGGAAAAGGTGGAAGCTCTTGGCGTTGACGTTACCGATATGGTCGTTCGCGAAGAAGTACTTGAAAACTATTCGGTAGCTGTAAGAGTACAAAAGACTGCGGTACTAGATAAACTTATCATACCCACCAAATGTATTTTTTACGACGATGCAAGGAACGCATACGTGCTGGTAAAGCGAGATAATAAGGAAATTAGAGTATACGTTAAAGTGCTTCTTTCAACGGGCTCCGAGGCAGCGGTAGAAGTAAAAAATGAAAAGGACGAAGATGCTCTTGTAGAGGGAGATAAAATAGTTTACAAGGCTGAATCTTCACTCATTAGTTCAATACTAGGATAAGTTATGTTTAATAATCGCAAAATTACCCTTTCTATGAAAGGAATAAATAAATCGTACCCAATGGGGGATGGGGAATTGCAGGTGTTGTTCGACGTCAATTTTGACGTGTACCAACGCGAATTTGTGGCAGTCCTAGGACCTTCGGGAAGCGGTAAAAGTACGCTTATGAATATCATAGGGTGTCTTGACGTGGCTTCTAGTGGTAGCTACGTTCTTAATGGTAGAGATATTAGTAAGCTTAAAGATAGAGAGTTGGCGGCGGTTAGAAATCGCGATATAGGATTTGTTTTTCAAAATTTCCAATTGCTTAATCGAATGAGTTCTCTCGATAACGTAATACTACCGTTAATTTATGCAAGAGTTCCCAGTAAGGAAAGAAAGCAAAGAGCCATGGTTCTTCTTAATAAAGTGGGACTGGGCGACAAAATGCTTCATAAGCCAAAACAATTGTCCGGTGGTCAACAACAACGCGTTGCTATCGCACGTGCAATGGTAGCAGACCCCTCCATAATACTAGCAGACGAACCAACCGGCGCCCTTGACCAAGCTACCGGCGCACAAATAATGGAGCTTTTTAAGGAACTTAACAAAGAGGGTAAAACGATAATAATGATAACCCACGACCCCAAAATAGCTCGTCAAGCAGGTCGTATAGTGCATATTTTGGATGGTAAAATATATAGCCAAGAAGAATACGAGGCTATCTATAACGAGGATGGAGTTAAGCACGAGGACGTGGAATCTCAACCTACTTTGCGTGAGCGTAGGAGAAGGAGGCTTATGAATGTTTAAAGATATAATCAAAATGAGCTTCAAAAATCTTCTTATGAATAAGATGAGGACCTTCCTTACCACTTTGGGCATAATAATAGGTATCACTTCCATCATTGCACTTATTACCATTGGACAAGGTGTAACTAGTTCGGTCATAGACCAATTATCCGGCCTTGGTGGTAATAGAGTGACGGTGGAAATAACGAATACTAACGTAAGGAAGGGGTTTACCGATTCCGAAATGGAATCATTTTTAGAAATAGAAGGTATTGACGGTGTGTCACCAACCGTTAGGAAAAATTTGGTTTACACTCTCGTTCCTAATGAAACTAAATCAAATTATAACTACATTTATCAGTCTGCAACCAGAGTTATGGGCGTAAATAACTACTATTTTGAACTTGTTGCAAACGATACGATAAAAGCAGGTCGTTCTATTAACGGTGACGATATTAATAACGCGACTCACGTTTGTATATTGGGTTACGGAATATGGAAAAACCTATACGGCAATTATAATCCTATTGGCGAAACCATAAAAATATTAAATATGGATTTCGTAATCATAGGAATAATGAACGAGTTGGTTGGCTTGGACACGGCGGGTAATTATTCGTTAATAGTACCTTATACTACCGCCATGCGAGATCTACAAATGGGGCTTGTGAAAACCTTTGACGCCGTAGTTAGTGATAGTGGAGATATGGGTATAGTGGTTTCACAAATGGAAGACAGATGTGCCGAAATTTTGGGTACCACCAGTGGATATAGTGTTATAAATCAACAAGAAGTTATGGATATAGTAGTTACTATAACCGACCTTATCCTTGGTATGCTTGGCGGAATCGCCGCTATTGCACTTTTGGTAGGTGGTATAGGTATAATGAATATGATGTTGGTTTCCGTTAGCGAAAGAACTATGGAAATTGGTCTAAGAAAAGCACTCGGTGCAAAACCTTCCACCATCTTGGTGCAATTTTTGGTTGAAGCTGTTATAATAAGTATGTTGGGAGGCGTTTTAGGCGTTGCGCTTGGCGCAACGATTGCATACGTCGCAAGTATACTTATTGGTTACAAATTTACTTTCCAAGCAACGACGGTACTGCTTGCCGTAGGTTTCTCCGTTACGGTAGGATTAATATTTGGTATACTACCAGCTAGAAAGGCTGCAAAACTAAATCCCATAGACGCACTTCGTGCGCAATAAAAAGATAGAGGGGAAAATATATGGAATACGACAAACACTCAAAAATAGCAATTTTAATAGACGCTGAAAACGTTTCTTATAAAAACGCTCGTCAAATCATCGATACGATGGAGCAAAAAGGCAAGATATTGGTTAAAATGGTAGTCGCGGATTGGACTAAAATAACCGGGTCGCAAACCAAAACAAACGGTAAATACGTCTATCGTACTAAACAAATAGAAGGATGGCGCAACGAGGCAAGTAGACACTCTATGACGGCGGTACAACAATTTAGTTACGTCGTTGGAAAAAACACTTCGGATAT
Organism: Candidatus Stercoripulliclostridium sp.; assembly: GCA_045535235.1. GTDB lineage: Bacteria > Bacillota > Clostridia > Christensenellales > DTU072 > Stercoripulliclostridium_A. Next base: position 21,746 of record JAZSLG010000021.1, on the reverse strand, counting down.
AGCTTTGACTATTCAAGCTATGAAAATTTTATATGAAAAGCCCTACGTTACTACGTTCTGTTTAGTATCCAACGATTCCGATTTTACCCGTCTTGCACAAGAACTACGCGAGCAAAACAAAGAAGTTATCGGCATGGGAGAAAGGAGTAGGGCAATACAAGAGTTTGTTAACGCCTTTTCGGAATTCGTCTATCTTGGCGAAAGTATAGAAGAAGATATACAAGAGTCTACTTTGGAAGAAAACAAGGAAGAACCAAAAGAAGAAAACAAGGAAGTTAAGGCTCCCAAAACTGAGAAAAAGGATGCCCCAAAGGTTTCAAAGAGTACTAAAGCCAAAAAGAACAACCAAAAGAACACGCCCAAAAAGCCTGTGTGCATTTTGGAGCCTGAAAAACTTTCCGCCCTCAAAAATATTATTGAAAATGATATTGAGTCATCGGAAGAAGGTGTTGCCTATTATAGTAATATCGGCAGTCGCATGAAGCGTCAATTCGCAGACTTTATCCCGGAAAACTATGATTCTAAAAATATATCTCAACTAATGGCAAAGTTACTTCCCTTCTTGCCTGAGTACGTAGAACACAAGGAGCCTATTCCCAACAACCCTAACGGCTATTGGTATATGCTAAAGAAAAAGTAATTTACTGTTTGTTTTCTAGTATCCAGTCCAACAAATCGTAATATTTCATTTTACCGGAGGCTACGTCTAAACCGACTCGTGCAACCTCGTCAACAGTTGGATGAATTTTAACGCCGTTAATCTCTAAGAATATTAAAAGGACGAACATTCCTATTCTTTTGTTGCCATCTACGAAAGCGTGATTTGAAATCAAGGAGTAGCCAATGCGCGCTCCTTTTTCTTCTTTGCTAGGATAAAGTTCTTTTCCATCAAAGGTTTGGAATGCCGATTCTAATGCACTATCCAATAAAGCGGTATCACGAACGTTAGGGTCTCCGCCCGTTTCGTCGGAGATTAGTTTGTGGAGCATTAATACTTTTTCAAAACTTAGTTTTATCATTTCGCCAACTCCTCAAACGCTAGTCGATATTGCTTCAAGATGCGGTTTGCAACGAAATCAATTTTTTCATCGTCGCTCATTTCTATAGTAGCATCGTTTTCCAAATCAATAAGTTTATATTTTGCTTTATTGTTCTTAAAGATTATCACTTCACCATTTTTATCAACCAAACGGGCTATTTTGGAGAAATTTTGGTTTGCTTCCGTAATGGAAACAATGTTGCCAGTGTCAACTTTCATAGCAGTACCTCGTTTTAAGATGATTACATTATACACCGTTCTAGGATGTTTTCAACCTATAATTATAAATTTTCAAATTAAAATTTAATTAAGTAAAAATAAAAGCATTAAAAAAAGCACTCAATTGAGTGCTTTTATTCATTTCTTTAAATTAGTTATTTAGTTTTGCTAGTGAGTTTGCTATTTCTTCATCCGTTGGAACGTAGTCTACCATATCGTTGTCGTTAAAGCGTTTATATGCTGCTAGGTCAAAATATCCGGTACCCGTCAGTCCAAATAGGATAACTTTCTTTTCGCCACTTTCTTTGCATTTTAACGCTTCATCAATGGCGACTCTAATAGCGTGTGAAGACTCCGGCGCGGGGAGTATGCCTTCGGTTTTAGCAAATAAGGTTGCCGCTTCAAATACGCTGGTTTGTTCTACGGAAGTAGCTTCCATGTGCCCTTGGTCGTATAGCGCGCTAATGGTGGTATTCATACCATGATAACGTAATCCGCCTGCGTGGTTTGCAGAGGGAATAAAATCGTGACCCAAAGTGTACATTTTCATAAGAGGCGTGATTCTTCCCGTATCTCCAAAATCATAAACGTATTTACCACGAGTTAGAGAGGGACAAGATTTAGGCTCTACGGCAATAAATCTATAATCGTTTTCACCTCTTAATTTTTCACCCATAAAAGGTGCGATAAGTCCGCCGAGGTTGGAGCCACCGCCGGCACAACCTATGATAATATCGGGTTTGACGCCATATTTTTCAAGGGCGATTTTTGCTTCTAGTCCGATAACGGATTGGTGTAGAAGCACGTGATTTAATACGCTTCCCAAACCATAGCGACAGTTTGGGGTGGAAGTTGCAACTTCTACTGCTTCACTGATAGCGCAACCTAGTGAACCACCGGTACCGGGATGCTTTTTGAGGATTTCTCTACCAACGCGGGTGGTTTCGGAGGGAGATGGAATAACCTTTGCGCCGTAAGTACGCATTACTTCACGTCTAAACGGTTTTTGTTCACTGCTAACCTTGACCATATAAACGGTTAAATCTATATTGTAAAAAGCACACGCCATGGAAAGAGCCGTACCCCATTGTCCGGCACCTGTTTCGGTGGTAAGAGAGGTTATGCCTTCTTGTTTGGCGTAGTATGCTTGTGCAACGGCACTATTTAGTTTGTGAGAACCGGAAGTATTATTACCTTCACTCTTATAATATATTTCGGCAGGGGTGCCTAAAGCTTTTTCTAACCAATATGCGCGAACTAAAGGAGAGGGGCGATACATAGTATAAAAATCCCTAATTTCATCGGGGATGGGAATGTATCTATCGGTATCGTTAAGTTCTTGCTCAACGCAACCTTTGGAGAAAATTGCTTCTAATTCTTCTTTGGTACAAGGCTCGCGAGTGGCGGGGTTTAGTAGAGGGGGAAGTTTTTCCATATCTGCACGGAGATTGTACCATGCTCTAGGCATCTCTTCTTCTGATAAATATATTTTTGTGGGGATGTGTTGCTTCAACATAGTTATACCTCCTTGTAGATTTTAATTGTTAAAGATAATATCAAATGTTGGGAAATTTGTCAATAGACTGTTTATATATTAAAAATAATTATTGAAATATATATATTTATGTAGTATAATATGGGCATGGAAAAGAAAGATTATTTACATTTGTTTGAAAAAGAGTTGTTTGAAAGTTGCGTACCTTTCTGGCTAAAACACGGATACGATACCGTTAATGGCGGTATGTACACTAGCCTTGATAGAGAGGGAAATATTTATTCGACCGATAAAGGCGTATGGATGCAAGGAAGAGCAGGATATATGTTCTCACGCATGGCAAATGCTTTTGGCAAAAAAGAATATTTGCCCGTTGCAAAGTCTTGTATAGATTTTATTAACGCCCATTGTATAGATGAAGATGGTAGAATGTATTTTACCGTTACCGCAGATGGTAAACCCCTTCGCAAAAGAAGATATATGTTCTCGGAAACCTTCTATATTATAGCTTGTGCCGAGTATTATAAAGCGACTGGTGACGAAGAATGTTTGCTAAACGCAAGGAAGTATTACGATTTTTGCTTGGGTATGTATCGTGACCCTTCTACCGACCCATATAAAATTACACCAAAGAGTGTGCCAGGTACTCGCGACAGTAAAGCGTTAAATCTACCCATGATTCTTCTTAACGTTACTTGTGTACTTAGGGACTGTGACAAAGAAAAAGTATCTTATTACGACAAAGTAGCTACTGAGCTTGTTGAAGATATTAAAGCATTCAATATTAAAGATACCGGATTTATGCTAGAAAGCATAGGCGTAAATGGTGAATATTATCGAGAAAGCGCCGGCGCCAGAGTTATTAATCCGGGACATTCTATAGAGCTAAGTTGGTTTCTATTAGACCAAGCTATATATAGCGGGGACGAGGAATTACTTAGTTTTTCGAGGAAGGTTTTTGATACTGCTTTTGAGTTCGGATGGGATGAAGTGTATGGCGGTATATTGTATTTCAAAGATTACGAAGGATATCCGGTGGAAGCATACGAACATGATATGAAATTGTGGTGGCCCCATAACGAAGCCATAATTGCTTCCTTAAAACTTTACAAAGAAACCGGCAATGAAAACTATTTTTCAATTTTTGAAAGGGTAGTAGATTATGCGTTCGATCATTTTAGTGATTTCAAGTATGGTGAATGGTACGGCTATCTTCGTCGCGAAGGTAAACCCACGGAACCTCCTTGCAAAGGACATACCTACAAGGGGCCATTCCACGTATTACGTATGTTGACCATAGTAATAGAAATCTTAAGGGAAATGGTATAATGGAATACAAAGTAGAAAATAACGTAGCAATTGTTAGACTGCAAAAAGGCGAAGAAATAATTTCTTCGCTTTTAGTACTAATAGAAGAGCTTTCCATTAAAAGTGGTAGAGTGTCGGGTATAGGTGCTACTAACAATATTACGATAGGCGTTTTTGATGCATCTACAAAGGAATATCACAAAAAAAACATTAAAGAAGATATGGAGATATTATCAATTTCAGGCAACCTAAGTAGGATGAACGGTACTCCATACGTGCATATTCACGGCGCATTTGCATCTATCAATAACGTATACGGAGGACACGTTAACGAGTCTTACGTTAGTGCTACGGCAGAACTTGTATTGGACATTTTTGACGTGGTGGTTGAAAGAGAATTTAACGAGGAGATAGGATTAAATCTGATAAAACTATGAAAGTATTCGTATTACTAGGAAACAGAATGAACGACGACGGAACCTTGTCGGAAAAAATGAAGCTAAGGCTTTCACTTTGCGTTGACTATTATAATAAATTTTCACCCGACAAGATAATAGTATCGGGAGGGATTGCAAATCCGAAGGCTGGTGTTGCCGAGGCGGACAAAATGGAGGAATATTTGCTCGAGGCAGGCATTCCTTCGGAGGTCATAATAAAAGAAGACAAGTCGTTGACCACCAAACAAAACGCCGAGTTTTCTTGTCCAAAGGCAAAAGAATTGGGTGCTTCCGTAATGGTACTATGTACTTCCAAAGAACACATGGAAAGATGGTATCTTAACCCGGTAAAGTTATTCAAACGTTATTTGAAGAAGTACGGTGCAAGTGATATTAAATTGGAAACTTATACCAACGACTAAAAAATTCAAAAAAATAAATATTTACTCTTGAATTATCATATCGTTTGTGATAAACTAGTAATATATTTGTGAGAGAGGTGTACTATGGCAAATTATAAGGCTCCTGAACATAATTCATTAGATGGTCAAATTATAGAGTACGGCGGTAAAAAATATCGTCTTTCTTCCAATCAAGCATTTAGTTGCCCCATTCAAATGCCAATTCCGAAGTTCCAACTTAATCCTACTATGTCCTTTGGCGCGGATGAAAATGGTGGACTACAATTAAAAATTAATCCCAACCCTCAAGCAATCGGTTTTGATTATTCTGATTGGGGTAAAAAGAAATAATACTAAAGTAAAAAATTAAGGCTCGCAATAGCGAGCCTTTTTAATTACTATTTTATTTTGAGTGTGCTAAATTTTTCCGCCAAAGTCACAGTCGGTAGTGATATAATCAACGCCTAGATACATAAAATGACGAACGACTGCTAAATGGTTTATTGTCCAAAGGTTTACCTCATGGCCCATCCTATGAGCTTTTCTAATAATGTATCCGGGACAGAATATAAACATAAGGTCAATATCGTATCCTTTGTTAAGGAAGGCTCTACCGCTAGCAGGATATCTGCCAAGAACTTGCAATCTAATCTTTTTGTTGATGGAACGTAGTCTAGCCATGTTCATATAGTGGAATGAAATAAAGACTACGTTTTCAATACCAATTATTTCTTCTACAATGCTAATTAAATCTTTTAGTTGATTACGCGTGGGAATGCATTTTAACTCTATAACTGGGACCTTATCTCCGCTTTTGCATATTTTCAAGTAGTTTTCAAAAGTACAAATATAACTATCACCATCTATTTTTGCGCTACCAACTTTATTTAAGTTCATTGGCAACTTTAGGGCTTCCTCAAGGGTGATTTTGGATACCGAAACACTTTCATCTGCAAATGGGTTATTGTCGTGGCAACATACCCATTTTTGGTCGGACGTAAACCATACGTCAGTTTCTATTCCCCAAAAGAATGAGCTTTCTGCTGCAGCTTTGAATGACTTTTCGCTATTTTGATAATAAACGTTTGATAAACCGCGATGTGCTATAAATCTTGTCATGACAGTATCTTCCTTTATTATTAGTTTATATTAATATTTTATTGCGATTTCAGTCGCAATTGCTACCAGTTCTAGGCAAGGACGTTTGGCGTAATAAACGTCGGTACGTTTGGAAGGAACGGGTGAAGTATCGTTTGCGTCCGCTTTAATAAGCTCTCTGCAAACGTAGGAGCCACAGGTGTCTTCAAATTCTTTAATTGCACTTTGACCCAGTTTGTACATTTCCGTCTTGCTCATATCTTTGTGTTTTAAGCCGATTATCATGAGCATTCCGCTAACTGCACCGCACACTTCTCTCAAACGGCAAAAACCACCGCCGAAAGGATTTGATAAGGCCCTCATGTCGTCCTCGTTCATACCTACGGTGCTAGCAAGCGCCATTGCTACGGACTGCGCGCAATTATAGCCTTGTAAAAAATAATCTTTAGCCTTTTGAACGTAATCCATTTTTTTCTCCATTAAATCGAGTATAGTAAGTCTGCGTAAGTGGGGAATGGCCAATCGTTTTTATCAACCAAGTTTTCTAATTTGTCACAGTTTTCACGTACTGCTTGCATGTCGAAGAATACTTTTTCTCTATAATGGCGTGCAATTTCCAGACTAGTAGTACCTTTATTTGAGGATATAGTATCCGCTTCAAGCTTATCAATGCTATTATACAAATTTTTAGCAAGCGATGATAGTTTTTCTATTAAATCTAACTCCACCGAACGGTCAATATTCTCATCAAGACGTTTTTTATTTAATGCCATTTCAACTAGCTTTCTCTCGTATGCAAGTACGGAAGGTAAAATTTGTTTTTTTGCCATATCGAGCATGGTAAGAGCTTCTATATTAATCGTCTTTGAATAGATATCAAGCAGTATCTCGGTGCGTGAATGTATTTCATTCTTTGATAGGACGCCATGCTTTTCGAGTAATTTAACGTTCTTTTCATCGGCAAAATGAGGAACTGCATCCACGGTGGATACCAGATTGGAAAGTCCGCGTTTTTCTGCTTCTTCCACCCACTCTTGCGAATAAGCGTTACCGTTGTATATTATTCTCTTATGCTTTTTATAGGTTTTTGCAATAAGCTCGTTAAGAGATTTGTTAAAATCTTCTGCACTTTCCAACACGTCGGCAAATTGAGATAACGACTCGGCAACAATGACGTTCATGATATAGTTGGTGCATGCTATACTGAAGCTGGACCCCAACATTCTGAACTCAAACTTATTACCGGTAAAAGCAAGAGGGGAAGTCCTATTGCGGTCGGTAGTGTCTTTGGGGAAAGCGGGAAGAACGGATACGCCAATTTGCATGTTGGACTTTTTCTTTCCTTTGTAGGTTGCGTGGTGTTGTACGGCTTCCAATATGTCCGTAAGCTCGTCGCCAAGGAAAATGGAAACAATTGCAGGAGGTGCTTCATTTGCACCAAGACGTAAGTCGTTTCCTGCGCTCGCTGCACTTAGACGCAGTAAATCTTGGTATTCGTCAACCGCCTTAATAACAGCTGTTAAGAAAAGGAGAAACTGAGCGTTTTCGTAGGGGGTGTCGCCGGGTTCCAAAAGGTTTATGCCGTTATCGGTGGACAAGGACCAGTTGTTATGTTTACCGCTACCGTTAACGGCTTCAAAAGGTTTTTCGTGTAGTAAACAAATTAACCCTTGTTTTTGAGCGACGCTTTTCATTAGTTCCATGGTAAGCTGATTTTGGTCGGTCGCTAAATTTACCGTTGTGAACAACGGAGCAAGTTCGTGTTGTGCCGGAGCAGCTTCGTTATGCTTCGTTTTAGCAAGTACGCCAAGTTCCCAAAGTTTATTATCTAGCTCTTTCATAAAGAAAGAAACGCGAGGCTTAATCGCACCAAAGTAATGGTCTTCCATTTCCTGACCTTTGGGCGGTTTTGCTCCAAACAATGTCCTTCCGCAATGGATAATATCTAGGCGCTTTTCTCCCACTTTTTTGTCGATCAAAAAGTACTCTTGTTCTGCACCTACAGTAGCGTTTACTTTGGTTGATTTCGTATTACCAAACAGTTTCAAAATTCTCAAAGATTGTTTGTTTAAGGCTTCCATACTGCGCAGTAAGGGAGTCTTTTTATCTAATATCTCACCACCATAAGAACAGAAAGCCGTTGGGATGCAAAGGGTACTGTCTTTGATGAATGCGTAACTGGAGGGGTCCCATGCGGTATATCCGCGGGCTTCAAAAGTTGCTCTTAAACCTCCGCTGGGAAAACTGCTTGCATCCGGCTCGCCTTTAATGAGTGCTTTGCCCGCAAATTTCATTATAACTTCGCCGTTTTTATTAACGTCAAGGAAGCTATCGTGTTTTTCCGCTGTAATTCCCGTCATGGGTTGGAACCAATGCGTGTAATGCGTGGCACCATTTTCCAACGCCCAATCTTTCATTGCACTAGCAATTGCGTTTGCAACGTCTATGGTAAGAGGGGTACCCTCTTTTATAGTTTTTTGCAATGCTTGGTAGATTTCGGTATCTAGTCTATCTTGCATAACTTTATCGTTAAAGACTAACGAGCCAAAAATCTCTGGTAAGTAGGCGTCCATTTTCTACTCCTTATGGGTGCAATATTTATATAAATATACCATACATGCGCGCGTTAGTCAAATAATAGGGAATTAATAAGTAAATTTATTGCGCGCGCGACAGTTATTTATTTGGAAAAAAATTTTACTAGTGGTATAATCAAAGTATGAAAGTATTATTTAGATTGGGTAAAGAAGCAAAAAAATACGTTAGATACTACGTCGTTGGCATCGTCGCAGTTATTTTGACTAGCTTGGTTACTTTGGCTGCACCAAAGGTTTTGTCATCTATGACGGGAATAGTATCGGCGGGAGTTGACGGAACTGATTTGAATACCATACTTGTCTTAGCTTTTGTTTTGCTTGGATTATACGTAGTAAAATTGGTTTGTAGATTCCTTTCTACTTATACGTTGCATATTGCCGCTTGGAGATTGGTAAACAATATGCGTGTTAAAGTATACGACCATATACAATCGTCCTCTATGAGTTATTTTAGTGACAAACAAACGGGCGATTTATTGTCACGCGTAATTAATGATACCGCAAATTTCGAGATGCTATACGCTCACGTTATTCCCGAGAGCATTACAAACGTTATTACCTTCGTCGGCGTACTCGTAATGTTGCTAACCATAAATTGGAAACTTGCTCTTTTAGCAATGATAATAGTTCCCTTTGTTGCCATTGCAGGAATATATTACGCAAAAAAAGTTCGTCCCAATTTCCGCAAGGCCCAAAAGGTGACGGGGGAAATTTCTGCGGAGATGCAAGATAATTTTTCGGGCATACACGAAATACAAGCATTTAGTCAAGAAGAACACGAACACGACGACGTAAAACAAGCTACCGATAGACATAGTGTTGCGATTATTAGAGCTCTCAAGATTTCGGGGTTCTTTCATCCACTCATTGAATTTACCTCTTCACTTGCTACGGTATTGGTCGTAGGGGTGGGCGGATTACTTGCTTACCAAAATAATATCGACGTTGAAAGCGTCGTTGCATTCTTGTTGTACTTATCATTATTATTTGCTCCAATAGAAGGACTGGGTAGATTGGCAGAAAGCGCACAAACTGCGTTAGCCTCTGGTGAGCGCGTGCTGGAAATACTTGATACTCCTATCCAAATTAAAGATGCGGAAGACGCTAAAGACGTAGGTGCGCTAAAAGGAAATATTGAGTTTAGGAACGTATCGTTTGGTTATTTAGACGGTACTCCCGTTCTAAAAGATATTTCTTTTAGTTGTAAAGCGGGTGAAACCGTAGCGCTCGTTGGAGCGACCGGAGCCGGTAAGACGACTATTACCCAGTTGATACCTCGTTTTTACGAGCCGGATAGCGGAGAAATATTAATTGACGGATATAACGTTAAAGAACTTACGCTCAAATGCCTGCGTTCAAATATCGCCCCAGTATTGCAAGACACTTTCTTGTTTAACGGTAGTGTCGCTGAAAATATTGCTTATGCCAGACCGTCCGCAAAAATGGAGGAAATTGTAGCTTCAGCTACCAAAGCGCAGATAAATGACGAAATTTTGGATATGCCGGAAGGATACGACAGTAAGGTTGGTGAGCGTGGGCTAAAGCTTAGTGGTGGACAAAAGCAAAGAATAGCAATTGCTAGAGCAATGCTTAGAGAAGCTCCAATTATAATTCTTGACGAAGCAACAGCTTCCGTTGATAGCACCACGGAAAAACAAATCCAACAAGCAATAAATAGCCTTTGTGGTAATCATACCGTTATTGCTATAGCGCATAGATTATCTACTATAAGAAACGCAGACCAAATTTTACTAATTGAAGATGGTAAAATCGTTGAACGCGGAACCCACTATGAGCTTATTGCTCTTAATGGAAAGTACAAAAAACTGCACGACCAAAACGTGTAATTAAAAATTAGATATTGCAATTTGCGCGCGTGTGTGTTATTATAATAAATAATTAAAAAACGCGTGTCTAACGCTAAAAATATATAAAGGAGAATACTTATGGCACATTATCAAATTAGACAAAAGTATTTTGCATTTAACGACAGTTTTGATATTACCGATTCAAGTGGCAATCCCCGCTATACTTGCAGAAGTAAAATGATTTCCGTACCCAAGAAGTTCTGGTTAGAAACCGCTTCTGGAAAGCCCCTATATTTTGTTCGCAAAAATATGATTCATTGGGCCGGCTATCCCAAATTTAAGATTTATAAGGGTGAAGACAAGAGCCAAGGGCTTCTTGCAACCGTTGCCGTAAAATATGCTTTCGTAGGTAAGAAAATTAAGGTAAGTAGCGAAGTGTTCGGCGACTACATGATTATAGGTAGAGTTGGCTCCAATTGGACTTTCTACGTTCACGAAGGTGATAAGAATGGCCCTCAAGTTGCTAAAATTTCCAAGCACATATTCAAAGTAGCAGATACTTACGATATCGACGTTAACGGTGCAAAGGATTCTTTGGTAATTACTTTAGCGGTTATACTTGATTTCTTGTATCATAAGAAGCACTAATAAACGTTTAACTCGTAGAGTTAGTTTTCAGAAAAATTAAATAACTTAGGAGATTGTTATGGCTAAAATTAAAGTTGGTGTAGCCGGTTATGGTGTAATCGGTCAACGTCTTGCTGACGGTGTAGCACTACAAGGCGATATGGAACTCGTTGGAGTTGCCGACGTTGCTCCCACTCTAGCAGTTAGAGCACTCTTTGAAAAGGGTATGCCCTATGATTTGTATCTTGCAAGTGAAGATAGACGCGCAGATTTTGAAGCTCTTGGTATTCCCGTAAGCGGTACCATGGAAGATATGGTTAAAAAGTGTGACGTCGTTTTGGATTCATCCCCCGGTGGCATTGGTGCAAAGAATAAGGAGTTGTACGAAAGACTTGGTAAAAAGGCTATTTTCCAAGGCGGTGAAAAGAACTCTGTAGCAGACGTTTTCTTCCACGGTTATGCAAACTATGAAAAGGGATTAAATAAGGATTTCCTTAAACTTACTTCTTGTAATACTACTGGTCTTATCCGTAGCGTAGATTGCTTGGATAAAGAATTCGGTATTGATAGAGTAGCTATTACCATTATTCGTAGAGTCGCTGACCCCGGTGATTATCATAGAGGCTTAACTAACGCTCTTCAAATTGATAAAGCTCCTTCTCATCAAGCAGTTGACTTAATGACTATAATGCCCCACGTAGAGGCAACCGGTATATTGGTACATACTCCTATTACTCACGGACACATCATTACCGTAGTTGCAACTGGTAAACAAAAGATTACAAAGGAAATGGCACTGGAAGCATTCAAGAAACATCCTCGTATCCGTATAGTTTCTATCAAAGAGGGTTTCCTTGGCAATGCAAGTTTATTTAGATACGCTCGTGACCTTGGTAATTCTCGTGGCGATATGTATGAAATCGCACTTTGGGAAGATAGTATAGTTGAGTCTGGCGATAGCATCATGTACGCCATAAATATTCCTCAAGAGGCAGTTACTATTCCCGAAACCATGGATGGCATAAGAGCTGTTATGGGTATGCAACAAACCTCCAAAGAGGCTACTGCAAAGACCAATGAATATCTTGGTATAGGAAAATGGAAGAAGTAAAAATTAAATCTATAATAGGGGTGGACGTAAAGGGTAAAACCGTACTTTTCCGCCCCGATATTAACTCTCCCGTAAAAGGCGGAAAGATAGTAAACGATAATCGTCTTAACGCAACGGTTCCCACCTTAAAGTATTTGGTTGAAGGTGGCGCAAAAGTGGCGATTATAGCACACCAAGGGGACACTTTGGATTACCAAAACCTAATGTCCATGGCTCCTCATGCTCAAAGATTAACGGAAATAAGCGGTATCAACGTCGACTATATAGATGACGTTTGCGGAGAATACGCTATTAAAAGAGTGAAAGAACTAAATGAAGGCGAAGTTATATTACTTGGCAATCTTCGTTATTTGACGGAAGAAGTTTCTACTTTTGAAAAGGACGTTAAACTAAAACCCGAAGATATGTTGAATACCTATTTGGTAAGAAGACTTGCTCCTTTATTTGATATTTACGTTAACGATGCTTTTTCTGCAGCACACCGCAATGCTCCCAGTATGGTGGCTTTTGAACTACTTATGCCTTCTTATGCAGGACCATTGTTCTTCAAAGAATACGAAGCTCTACACGGAGTAATGACTTCTGCAAACAAGCCGGTTGTTTTCGTACTTGGCGGAGCTAAGATAAGCGATGCCTTTGGAATGATGGGTAAAGTCTTAAAAGACGGCGTTGCTGATAAGATTATAGCTTGTGGCGTAACAGGTGTCGTTATGCGTCTTGCTCAAGGTGTAAGAATGGGTGAGACCTACGAAAAATGGCTAAAAGACCGTGATTTGCTCGTTTTTGTAGAGCAAGCAAAAGAGTTACTCCAAGAATACGGTGACAAATTCGTTATGCCTGTTGATTTTGCATACGAGTGTGATGGTAAACGTATGGAGATAACATTGAAAGAATTGCCAAACGATACCGCCATGTTCCTAGACGTAGGTGCAAAATCGGTGGCTAATTTTGAGGAAGTTCTTGCTTCGGCAGGCACCATATTCGTTAACGGACCCGCAGGTGTGTACGAAAATGAATTATTTTCTTATGGTACCGATAAAATTTGGAATGCAATAGCCAAAAGTAATGCTTACTCCGTAATAGGTGGAGGAGATACCGTAACTGCTGCTAGCAAATTTATTGACCTTAAAAACGTTAGTTACGTTTGTACGGCAGGCGGTGCAATGGTAAGATTCCTTAGCGGTAAAAAATTACCGCTTATAGAGGCGATGCTAAATTCAAAATAAATTAAAGCAAAACCCGTTATAAATAGCGGGTTTTACTAAAGGTATTCAAATGTACGATTTACTGATTATTGGTGGTGGAATAAGTGCTATGGTATCGGCGATTACCGCAAGAAGACGTGGTAAGAGCGTTATCATTTTGGAAAAAAACGATAAGATTGGTAAAAAATTACTTGCAACCGGTAATGGTAAATGCAATATGGCAAACGTAAGTGATATACATGGGAAATACAATACCGATTTCGTATATCCCATATTATCAAAATATTCCCTAGAAAAACAAATTGAGTTTTATAATAGCATAGGGCTTTTGACTAAAGAAGTGGAGGGTAGAATTTATCCTTATAGCGAACAAGCTTCTTGCGTTCTTAACGCATTGCGTGATGAACTATATAGGCTTGGCGTGGAAATCGTACTTGCTAAAGAAGTCACAGACATTCAAAAAGGTTACGAGATTAATGGTTATAAGGCAAAAAACGTATTACTCGCAACAGGCTCTCGTGCAACGTTTGGTACGGAAAGTGGATACCTTTATGAGAAATTTGGACACCTAAATACTGCATTTAAGCCTGCATTAGTACCAATGCTAACTTCAACGGAAAACATAAAAGGACTTCGCGGGGTAAGACTAAAAGCAAACGTAAAATTATTTGCAAATTTACGATTTATAAGCGAGTGCTACGACGAAGTGATTTTTAAGGATAACGGAGTATCGGGTACGGCAATATTTACTTTATCACAAAAGCTTGCCAGGACAAATTGTAAGAACGCTAGACTAACGCTAGATTTGATGCCGGAGTACACTTCTACTGAGTGTCGTAAGACTATTATTAAGCTTGGTGGAATGGAAGGCGTATTCCATAAAGAGATAGTTAATAATATCCGTAGGAATGCAGGAAACGATCTGGATAAAGTGGTGGAAATGATAAAATGTTATCCATTAGAAAACGCAAAACTAGGTTCTTTCGAACTAGCGCAAGTTACTAGCGGAGGACTCGTTGTTGACGGTTTTAACCCATATACTTTGGAATCAAAATTATCAAAAGGACTTTTCGCAAGTGGCGAGGTATTAGACGTTGATGGCGAATGTGGTGGTTTTAATATTATGTGGGCCGTGGCAAGCGGAATGGCGGTAGGAGAGAATGTATAGGATTAATGGTATTAGACTGCCGTTGGGGTACGTAGAAGAAGACCTTAACAAAGCGGTTTTGAAAAAACTAAATACATATAAAAATAACCTTGAAAAAATAGTGGTGCTTTCAAGGAGCATTGATGCGCGTTATAAAAATAACGTTTTGTACGTTCTCAACGTTGCCGTTGAATTAAAAAACGGCAAAGGGATTAGAGCCGAGGAGTATTCATTACCTCCAAGAGCTATTAAAGATTTGGGCTTAACTCCGATTAAAACGGATAAAAAAATTGTCATTGTTGGCTCTGGACCGGCTGGGCTTTTTGCGGGATTGACTCTTTCACAATTAGGTTTCAAACCTACTATTATAGAGCGTGGTGGTAGCGTGGAAGAAAGAGTGGAGAAAATAGAGGGACTAAGAAACCTTGGTGTACTTGACGTTGAAACCAACGTGCAGTTTGGAGAGGGCGGAGCCGGCACTTTTTCTGACGGCAAGTTAAATACTGGTATTAGTAAAGAGTATACGTCAGTAGTATTTGGTGAACTAATTAATGCAGGCGCACCTAGCGATATAGCCTATGAAAGCGCACCGCATATAGGTACGGACGTTTTGCGCAAAGTCGTTAAAAACGTGCGCGCAAGTTTGAAAGAAAAGGGCGTCGACCTCGTTACTCATGCAAAACTTACCGATGTTATAGTTAAGGAAAATAGGATAACCGAAATTGTAATAAACGGTACCCAAACTGAAAAGATAGATTACTTAATTCTTGCAATAGGACAAAGCGCAGAGGATACCATTACCTTGCTTAATAGGCGTGGTATGCTAATGACTCCAAAGCCTTTTTCTATTGGTGTTAGAGTGGAGCATTCACAACGTTTTATCGACTACGCTCAATATGGTGAAAGCTACAGATTGTTACCTCCAGCCGATTATAAATTGAGTACTCACGTTTCTAACGGTAGGGGAGTGTACACGTTTTGCATGTGTCCTGGCGGAGAGGTGGTTTGTTCATCGTGCGAAGAGGGTACTGTTATAACAAACGGGATGTCCAATCGTGCTCGTGATAGCGAATACGCCAATTCAGCGGTTTTGGTATCAGTCAATCCTCAAGATTTTGACGGAACGCTTTTCGGTGGGTTTAGTGCAAGAAAGGCGATTGAAAGACAGGCTTACGTAATGGGAGGGGGTGGTTATAAGGCACCCGCCCAATACTACGGTGATTTCATTCGCTCTAGAACTACGAATGGTGAAATAAAATCGTCTTATTTGCCGGGATTAATGGGAACAAAATTAAACGTTTTACTACCAAACTACGTTACCGAAAGTATAAAAGAAGGCATGGCAACGTTTGGTAGAAAAATTAAAGGTTTTGACCAAGAAAAAGCTCTTTTTATTGCACCCGAAACCCATTCATCGTGTCCTATCCGTATGGAAAGAAACGATAAAGGTGAAAGTAATATAGAGGGTATCTATCCTTGTGGGGAAGGTGCGGGGTATGCTGGTGGTATAACTTCGAGTGCCGTTGATGGCATTAAGCAAGCGTTAAATATTTATTACAAGGAAAAATTCAAAATTTAATTTAGGGATAGTTATTATGAAAAATTCGATACACATAAAAAGAATAACGACGACTGCATTATTTACGGCAATAATATTCGTTACGACTTCGTTTATAAAGTTTCCAATTTCATTGGGATACGTTCACGTGGGCGACGTTTTTATTTTGCTTGGAAGTTTTATGTTACCGCCCGTTTTTAGCGTTTTAGCTAGTGCGATAGGCAGTATGCTTGCCGATTTACTAGCCGGTTACGTTATCTATATGCCTATAACTTTTTTAGCTAAAGGTCTAATGGCACTTGTGGCAAGTTTATTGTTTTACAAAAAAACTAATTTAATTAGGTACGTCGTAGGTTCGTTTGTTTCATCTGTACTTATGGTCGCATGTTACTTTGTGTTTGAAGGCTTTGTTTATGGGTGGGGTATGGCGGTAGCCAATCTTCCCATGCAATTCATACAACCTGCAATAGCAATAGTTCTTGGCGGAACGCTAATTTTTGCTTTCAAAAAAGTACCTTATTTTTGCAAACTAAAAGAAGAGATTTTAATAAAACCTCGTTCTGGAGTACCAAAAAAAGGAGAATAAGGTCATAAAAACAAGGTTTTTAGAAAGAATAATGCGAAAAACACTTGAAATTTGTTTTAAATATACATATAATATTATTAGAACTTAGTTCAATAATATGGAGAATTTGTATGGAGAGTTATACTAAAACCAACGTCAGTAAATATGATGCTAAAAAACTTTTTGACGAATCAGGCGTAGGTATTGCGGAAAATATAAGAGAAGTTGAAGCAGGTGAATTTAACACCATTTTTCAAATAAAGAGTGGAGATAAAAAATATTTTATTAAATTTGGTTCCAGTCCGGAAGTAAAGGTTTTAAGTTACGAAAAGGACATTTTGAATACCGAAATTTATTTTTATAACAAACTTGAAGGAAGCGTGGTAAAACGTCCTAACGTTTTGTTTAGCGATAGTTCTCGCACGAAGATAGGCGTTGATTATTTTATAATGGAAGCGTTAAACGCTCCTTTGCTTGGCTACACTTTTCCTTCAACAAACCAAAGGAAGAGGTTTAACTATCAACTTGGAGCCAACCTTGCGGAACTGCACAAGATTAAAGGAGAGGGCTTTGGGTATCCGCAGTGCGGATTAGAAGAAACTTGGGAAGTTGCTTATAAGAAAATGATAAACAATCTTATAGCAGACGCTACCGTGCTAGACGTAAAACTTGATACCTATCGTATCAATAACGTTCTTACCTATGCCGTTCCCTATCTAAAAGAAGTTACCGTGCCGTCACTAGTTCATTTTGACGTTTGGGTTGGAAATATATTCGTTTCTAAAACTCACAATTTCCAAGGATTAATAGATTGGGAAAGGGCTATGTGGGGCGATCCAGTAGGCGACTTTATTTCACTTAACCTTTTCAAGAAGTTTGAAAACAACGAATATTTTATGAAAGGTTACAATAGTGTTACTCCTTTTGAAATAACGGAAAGCGTACTTATTAGGGCAAACCTATTAAGAATGTATTTAGGCATGATAATGATGATAGAACCTTGCACTCGTTGGAAAAAAGGCAGTTTGATTTATCTTGGTAGAAGGATGATAGGAAAACGCTTGTTTAATAAGGCCATTAACGCATTGGAAAAACAGTTAAAGGAATAAGAAACAAAAAAAAGGCACCTGACGGTGTCTTTTTTATTCGACGAAATCAATCTTAAAATAAAAAAATTGGTTTTTAAGGTATTGACACGCGTACATTAATTATATATAATTAAAAGGTATAAACGTATTTTAACGTTTCTTATACACAAAATAGAAGAAGGAGATTGCGAAATGGATAAAATTAGAAGAAAAATTAGAATCCAACGCGTACTACAAGTCGTATTTTACGCACTCGGCTTCCCTCTATTCGTGCATATGGTAATGCTAACTGCTCGTCCTGTCCAAGAATCTTATTTGGCAACCGATATGGGCGCTTATTTAGCTATTATTATTGCAGCCGTAATGTGGGTAGTCGTTATACTTGCTCAATTACTATTTAGAGCTATTTGCAGAAAGAATAGGATAGCAAGAGCTGTTTGGGTAGCACTTATTGCAACCGTTATTACCATAGCTCCCATAGCTTATTCCGATTTTATGGTTAAAGGTGAATACGAAGCTCTCGTTGATAAGTACGTAGAAGAAGTCGGCCTTAGCGAAAATGATTTTTATAGCTATGAAAAACTTCAAACTAAATATCAAGAAGTAGCTGAACTCACCAATAAGGACATTGAAAAATATATTGAAGTTTTCAATCTTGCCCCCGGAGCTCTCGAAGGCAAAAACTACGGTGTGAATGGTGATGGCTCCAAGTATTACTACGATGAGGAAGCTCAAGCATATTATAGCCCCAACGGAATGTTTAGTGACGGTTATTTGTTCAGCTTGAAGCAAGCTATCGCAGTACAAAAAGCTTACTATGAGAACAAATTGGAGTTTGAAGCACAAGGCAAGAATATCGACGAAGAACTTGCTAAGGCAGTTTACGAACTTGAAAACAATCTCTCTTCCGATTGGAATAAATATAGAAATGGCGCTAGCGAGTCCAGCTTTAAGATGGAAGGTTTTGAGTATATCAATTCTCCCGACGAATATCAACTCGCTTATAATCCCGAAGACGGTTATGCTAATAAATTCTATATTACCGACGCTCGTCTTAGCGCTATTGCAAGCGTAGTTGGTGGCAAACTTGGCTCCAGTGAAGGCGTCCAAAACCTTCTTGGTCTACTTCCCACGTTGCTTCCCGCTTTCGGTCTTGACGTAAGTATCGATACTGAAGCTATCCAAGATCTGTTGACCGAAGATTTGACCGTTGACCAACTTATTAAGTTTATTAATGATTTGGGTCTTGGCAAGACTCTAGCAGAACTTCTTGGTACCGGTGGCGATACCCTACAAAAAGAGGACCTACTAAATCTACTCAAAGGATATTCCAACTATCAATCTCCCTCGACCTACCCCGTATTCTACTTCATCGAAGACGAAGGTCTACGTGAGTATGCTTACGCTAACTACTATGCAACCGTTCATGGTGCTAAAGTAGGCGCCGTTCTAGTAGGTGAAAACGTTGGTTTGATGAACCTTGACAACATGTCCGGGACCAAGAATCCCTATACCGGTGCTGGTCTACTCAAGACCTTCAAAGTATGGGATGCTCAAACCGAACTTATTAACGAATTTTATCCTATCTTTGCAGTTCGTGCTATTTCTATCAAGATGAGTGCAGCCATCGTATTCTGCTTACTCGCAGCATATTGGTTTACCGCAAAGATTGATGACCAATACGCAAAACTTGCAGTTGCAAGAAAATAAGGGAGGGTAATATAATGAAAAAAGTTCTTAAAACATTATTATATATTATAGGCTTCCCGGCACTAGTTGCATTAGTTGCTTACAATAGCCTTATCATTTATGAACAAGGTGGCACCTATGGATTTTGGCCCTTCGTTGGTCTAATTCTTGCTGGCGTTCTCGCTATTGTTTATACCATTATTTTTATCGTTACCGGTAAAAATTCCAAAAAGCATAAGGGTAACTTTAATAGAGTTAAGAAGAGTGTTGCAACCCTAGTAATAATGTCTTTCG
Organism: Candidatus Stercoripulliclostridium sp.; assembly: GCA_045535235.1. Lineage (GTDB taxonomy): Bacteria > Bacillota > Clostridia > Christensenellales > DTU072 > Stercoripulliclostridium_A. Next base: position 2,060 of record JAZSLG010000021.1, on the reverse strand, counting down.
TATTAACCGCAGGCATTTGGCTAATCGTTGATATCCCCTTCGTTCTCCCTGATATTTTGGAAACTGCAACTCAAGGAACCCGCAAGTTTGAAGATTTGCACGAAGATTACAGAGCTCAAGCAGAATTGCACGGTAACCTTCTTGATGAATTCATTAGAATGAACGTTGCTAACGGTAACCTTTCCACCGACGAACATAGTGAAGAAGAATGGGTAGAACTCGGTTACAAATCTCCCGAAGTTCAAGCTCTATTAAAGCAAAACTTTAAGGCTATGGATACCAATGGTTATAAGACATTTACCAGCAATGGTCCTTGGCTAAATATGGCTAATGATAACCGTTTGACCATTCCCGTACTCGTTCACCTAATCCTTAACGAAAGAGAAATAAAAGACGACGTTTACTATCATCTCCAAGCAGACATCACTCCCAAGGAAATCGTAACCGATAAAGATGGTGACGTAGTAAATAAGAAACCCGTTCAAAACGAGGAAGTAGAAACCATCATTACTTGGTCTATCCTAGATATGCAAGGAACTCCCATGACCATCGACCTTTCTGGTTTAGTAGCTGGTCTAGGCGACGTTGATATTGCTGCTTTAATTACCAGTTTAGGACTTGATAAGACCTTGGCAGACGTTCTTGGTACCGTTAATGAAGGTATTGCAGATCCTGCTCTTGCTGGAGCCGAGTTATATGTTGGCGTTGACCTTCGTGACGGCGGTCTTCAAATCATGCTTACTCCTGCTGCAGGACTACGCGGTATGCACGGATATCAACATTCCGCATGGTTAGATAGCAATAATCTACTATTTGCAGTTCTTTCCATCTTCCCCGCACGTCAATGGATTTATATTTGGGGCGCAGTAGTAGTATTCAGCTCTGTTGCAGTTGCAGCTCTTCGCCTAAAGGAATTTGGCGGTAAAAAAGAAGAGCTCACGTTAATCGAAGAAGATGACGAGCCTTTGGATACCACTGGTATGAATAAGTATGAAAGAACGGTAACAACCGCAATCGCTTCTCGCAATAAAATGAAATAACCATTTCGCATTAATATGAGAGGAACCGCATGGTTCCTCTTTTTTTGTCGCATTCGCACGCGCGCACGCATGCACACGATACAATATTATATATAAATAGTAATTTTGCTTGTGTTTTTGGTATATTCGCAGATAATTAGTCTTGACATACTTTTTGTTTTATTGTAAAATTACATTTAGTGAGGTAGTATTATGATTTTCAGAATATTAAAGAAACTTTACGGTAGAGCAGGGGACTTCGCTCTTCGCACGGAAATGGGCGATATGATTTGCAAGTCCGCATACTTGAATTCCGGTTATTATATTTATAATAAATTGGGCGACCAAGTAGCACAACTTTCTTTTGAAGGTAACGTTGCAACCATGGCTATCGCTACTCCCAATCCCGTTTATCCCGGCGCTATTAAAATGGCTATGAATGGTAAGGATAATTTCTCTTTCTTTACCAACGTTATAGAAAAGGGCGATGAACAATACATTAAGAACGTAAAGGGCAAGCAATCGTACAACTTTAGCATATGGGGAAAACCAAGCGAATATGGCTACGATATTTATGATGGTAAAGATTTGGTAGCTAACGTAATTCCTTTCCCCCAAGACGAGGAAGTTTATCAAGTTAGAATACACGAAAAAGGCAATCTCTTCTTTATCTTTATGATATGTCTTGCAACCGAAAGACTACAAAAAGATTTAGTATAAGAAATATTATGAAAATAGAAGAGAGCGTTTTTAGTGGACGCTCTCTTTTTTATTATAATAAAAAAAGACGACTACAAAAGTAAAAAAATAAACGAATTTTATAGATATAAAAAGTGATAAAAAATTTTCACAAAAAATTTATAAAAATTTGTTAAAAAAGTTTGACAATAAAATTATAAGGTGTTATTATAACTAGGCTGTCGCTTAACGATAGTATATAAACGCACCTTAAAACAAAATACTATGGGGGTATAGCTCAGTTGAAGTCGGATCGTAGCCATGTCGTTCTGTGAGCCAAGGAGTTGTAGTTAACACTTCCTA
>JAZSLG010000067.1:0-4275 GCA_045535235.1 Candidatus Stercoripulliclostridium sp. | reverse complement strand
GTATTTAGTAGAAAATCCTAACGGAAATATTTTGTTGGTTTCGCCTATGCTTCCAAACTGTCAATGTAAGGGTTGGAGAAATAATCAAGAAATTTTTGAGGGTTCTTTATTGAAAATTCAGCAAAGCTATCAAAATACAAGCGGTGCAATGGATACTTCCGTAATATTCGATATGGAAAAGACGGGCAAACCCATTCGCGATTGGCTTGCTAACAGCGTAAATCATCCCACCGATTTTTGCGTTCGTATTTATGCACAAGTTATCTTACAAACGCTATTAGGGAATTTTGCATAATGAAAAAGTTAAATTTTGCAAAGGTGCAAGAAAAGGTTAGATTGCACTTGTCGGAAGTGATAGGTCAAAGAGTTCTTCCTTGTGCTTCGGTTTTGGTGTACCAAGAAAACGAGGGGCTTTATAGAGAAGAATTTGGGTTTTACGACGTTTCTAAAAATGAAAGGTTAAAAAGCGATGCAATCTTTCGTTTAGCATCTATGTCAAAACCTATTACGGCAGTGGCAACTATGATTTTAGTTGATAGGGGATTGCTTTCATTAGACGCCCCTATAGCAAAGTATCTTCCTGAATTTTCTAAATTGTTTATAGGAAAAATTGAAAACGACGAAGTCGTTGAAGAAATTGAAGTAGTAACGGTGGTTACGATTAAAGAGTTATTAACTCATTCTAGTGGTATAGGCTCTGGGGATATCGGTGCAAAAGATTTTTTGGCTATCCCCATAGAAGAAAGGGCTACGCTCGAAAAGGCTATGCCTCATTACGCAAAATGTCGTTTGGAATTTGAGCCAAAGACCTCGAGTAAATACAGCCCGTTTATTGGCTTTGATATTCTATCAAGAATTATAGAAATCGTTTCGGGCAAGTCTTACGACGTATTCTTAAAAGAAGAAATTTTCTATAAGTTAGGCATGTGTGATACAACATTTGTACCTACGGAATCGCAATGGGATAGAATGGTGCATTTTGCGATGGAAAAGGATGGAAAATGTGTCAGTGAGCCATTGGACAAGACACGAGTGTTTGAGCAGTTTCCTTTGACTTATTTTGCGGGCTCTGCTGGTTTGGCAAGTACGTTGAACGATTATTTTGCCTTTGCACAAATGCTCCTAAATGAAGGGGAATATAATGGCGTTCGCATATTGAACGTGGACACGGTGCGTGCTATGGCAACGCCACAACTTAAAAAAGAGGTTTTGCCTCCACCTGAAGTGTGGGGATTAGGAGTTCGTGTTATTACCGATGAAACGTATGGGTCGCTAGTAAAAAACTGTTACGGTTGGGCTGGTGCATACGGTACGTATTTTTGGGTAGATCCCGAAAATAAAGTAATTGCAATCTATATGCGAAACGTTCACGACGGAGAGCAAGGCTATACGGCAAAACAATTTGAGCGTGACGTAACGTCTTGTTTAGAGTAAGGATATAAATGAATAAGAAAAAGGCTAGGCAACTATTAGAGAAAATGACGTTAACCGAAAAAATCGGTCAACTCATCCTCTATGCAGGTTGTAACGTAGACGATAAAGGCGTGCCAGATAATTCAGAACTTGTCAACCATATACGAGAGGGAAGAGTGGGGTCGATTATCGTGCAACCACAAGATTTAAGTAAAACCGTTGATGCTCTTCAAAAAATTGCCGTTGACAAGTCAAGATTACATATTCCGTTATTTATCAATGCCGATATGATACACGGCTTTGAAACGGTATTTCCTATTCCACTGGCAAGTGCTTGCAGTTTTGACACGGAATTGGTTGAATCTTGTGCAAAAATGTCTGCAAAGGAAGCAGTTGCTTGTGGTGTAAGATATACTAACGCCCCTATGGTAGATATAGCGAGAGATCCTCGTTGGGGTAGAATTGCAGAGAGTCAAGGCGAAGATTCTTATTTGGCTAGTGAAATGGCAAAAGCATACGTACGTGGGTATCAAAACGAAGATAACTACGTGATGGCAACGTTAAAGCATTACGCAGGATACGGTGCGTGTGAAGGTGGAAGAGATTACGACGTTGTAGAAATAAACGAAAATACAATGTTAAACACGTATTTACCACCTTTTTATGAAGGAGTAAAACAAGGCGTTGATTCCGTTATGACGGGATTTAACGTGCTTAACAATATTCCCATTTCGGGGAATCATAGATATCTGCGTGAAATTTTGCGTGGAAAATTTGGATTTGACGGAATTATTATTTCCGATGCAAGTTCTATAAATGAAATGTTAGTTTACGGCATTTGTAAAGATTTGGAAGAGTGCTGTGAAAAAGCAATGTGTGCAGGGGTAGATATTGACCTTGGGGGTATATCTTATTCTAAAGCGTTAGAAAAAGCAGTTTTGTCTGGAAGGTTAAGCGAAACTCTTATCGACGAGGCAGTAATTCGTATTTTGGAGAAGAAATACGCACTAGGGCTTTTTGAAAGTCCATACAGCAAAAAAGATAAGTCTTGTTTGTTTGCTAAAAAACATTTAGATTTAGCAGAAGAACTATCCATAGAAAGTGCCGTGCTTTTGAAAAATAACGGCGAATTACCTTTATCTAAACAAAAGAAGATAGCAATTATCGGTAAATACGCTAACTCAAAAGACGTGCTTGGCTGTTGGCAAAATTCAAGCCATACAGATGATATAAAAACATTAAGGGAAGTCTTTGATAATAATGGTTATAACGTGGTTGGCGTTTGTCAAACCTATGATAGAGATAACGTGCAAAAAGCGATAAATAACGCAGAAGTTGTTATTTTCACTTGTGGTGAGTTTAGCCAGCAAAGTGGAGAGGCACACAGTAGACAAAATTTGCATTTAACGCAAGAAGAAATTGATTGTTATCAATATATTAAAACTCAAAGTACTAATATAGTAAGTTTGATTTTTGGTGGAAGACCACTTATTATAAACGAAATTGACGTAGGTGCAATCGTATATGCTTGGCATTTAGGGCATAGAACGGCAGAAGCGATTGAAAAACTCCTTTCTGGAAAACGTAATTTTAGTGGAAAACTTGCCGTAACTATTCCAAAAACGGAAGGTCAAATTCCTATTTATTACGCCAAGAAAAAACTTGGTCGTCCATATGATAAAGAGAATACGGCTTGGCGTTTTCAAGCGAAATATGAAGACGGAGAAAACGAGCCTGCCTACGTATTCGGTTATGGGCTTTCGTATAGCAATTTTGTGTATAAAAACTTGCGAATAGATAAAGAGATATTATCTCAAAACGAGCAGTTAAAGGTAAGTGTTGACGTTGAAAACACAAGCGATTGCGACGGAACGGAAATCGTTCAACTTTATCTGGGCGACGTAGTGTCGGAAGTGATTCGACCTAATAAAGAGTTAAAGGCCTTTAAGAGAGTAAATATAAAGGCAAAAGAGCGTGTAACTGTTGAATTCACCTTATCTGAAAAAGATTTAGGATATTACCATGATAATGGCGATTTCAAAGTTGATGTGGGGCAATTTGAGATTTTTGTGGGGGAAGATAGTAATGCTGGAAATAAAATTCAGTTTTTCTATCAAATAATTTGAAGAAGAGTTGTGTTATGAAAGAAGTTAGAGAATATATTGCAAAAAATTGGACAAAAACCTTTCATGATCCGTCGGAGATGAGAGGAAATTACGTTGTCCCCAAACCTTACGTTTCGCCGTCTATTGGGGGTATGTACACCGACTTATATTACTGGGACGTGTATTTTACAAACCTTGGGCTTATGCAAGACGGCTTTGATACGCAGGTAGAAAATAATCTTGATAATATGGCGTATTTTATTGATGCGCTTGGGTATATTCCAAATGCAAATACGCTTACCGACCGTTCGCAACCACCACTCTTTTGTAGCGCGGTGTATGATTATTACGAGCATAAGGGCGATACGGATATTATCAAAAAATATATGTCGTATATCTTGAAAGAGTACGAGTTTTGGCAAACGCAAAGAATGACTAGGTTTGGATTGAATAACTTTTCAACTAATGCCGATGAAGAATTCAAAATGCTCAATTATATATATATTTCGGATAGGGTTTTGGAAAAGCGAGAAACAAAAGAAGAACAACTTGCTCTCGCCGAAGATATTATAGCGATTGCAGAAAGTGGATTAGACTTTAATATGCGTTTTAAAACTAGCCATAGTAAGGTTGATGCAAGTGCTTTTTTGCATTTGGACTTAAACTGTTTCTTGTATGAAATGGAATGTAAAATTGCGAAAATGCTAGAAATTATAGGAGAAAGTAAGTCGGAGGCCAAGCGGTCTTAGGAAGACAA
>JAZSLG010000001.1:0-16711 GCA_045535235.1 Candidatus Stercoripulliclostridium sp. | reverse complement strand
CATCGTCGCACAAAGTGCGGTGTATATCATCAAGGGCGGCAATGCCACCCTTGTATCTCATCATGCTCCAGCGTGTATCTATCTGCCGCTTGATGATATACAACACTCCGTGTTGATGATATACATGGCTACGCTTTGATTTATTGGCGAAAGTGTGGTAAAATTAACTTATCGGTAAATAAGAATTTGACGGAGAATCGATATGAAATTGAAGAACATCTTGATTGTTGTTAAGGATATAGAAAAATCGAGAAAATTCTATCACGACTTATTTGGAATAGAATTAGTGCTTGACAACGATGGCAATATGATTTTAACAGAAGGACTTGTCCTTCAAGACGAGAAAATATGGAAATCGTTTTTAGATAGAGATATTGTTCCCAAAAGCAACTCTTGCGAACTGTATTTTGAAGAAAAGGATATTGAGTCTTTTATTGAAAAATTGGAAAGACTATACCCCTCTATTGAATATGTAAACCGTCTTATGACACATAGCTGGGGACAACGGGTAATCCGCTTCTACGACTTGGATGGCAATTTAATAGAAGTGGGAACACCAATGTAATCAACAAATTCCAATTTATCGAACCGATAACTTTTTGTGCAAAGACTCAAAGAGTTCGATTATACCTACCAGTACTCCACCAACTGCCACTATTACGTGTTACAATCTTAATTACACATTTTATATAGTGCGAGACATTTTTTCGCGGTCCGTTATCGTCCACCGACCTTATATTATTATAGTTATTGAATTTATTGTTCTTATGTGGTATATTATTAGCTAATAGTTGATAGATATATTAGAATTTGACAAAGGAATATACTAGTATGAAAAAAGTTTATTTTGCATTGCTTATGATACTCACACTTGCTACCCTCTGCGGTTGTAGCGGATATGTCAAGAATTATTCTGCAACCATTTTGATTACTTCCTGTCATGGCGATGAAGCGAGTATGGAATTTGATACATTTAGTGGAACGTATAATTTTAAATTGAAAAGAGATGGTGTAGCTGAGCATACGCTTGATATTGAATCAAGCCTTGATGAAGGTGAGATGAAAGTTTATATTGGTGTTGATGGCGAAAAAGAATTGCTCCGTACAATCAAAGGCGGAGAAGCCTACGATGAAACTATCATACTTGATGACAAATACGATAACAAAAAAACAATCTACGTTATTCTCGAATCAAATGGCAAGTGTATGAATGGTGATTTTGAGTTTGAATACAATTGATTTTTAGTGAAGCGTACATACAAATCCAATTTATCTATTGGATATATTAGTGAGACTTTTTAAGTATTCAATTATGATTATCACCACTCAACCCCAAAAAACAAATGCACCCAATCGGGTGCATTTATTATTTATCGTTATTACTAAATCTTACCAAGCAATCTTAATATTCCGGGTACGATGAGCGCTGCGGAACAAAGAATGGTGGAAATGAGTATGATTGCTTTTCTAATTCTTATTTTGCGTTTCATTATGGATTACCTCCATTTTGTTTTTGTATTAAATCAGGCGCTTTGAACTTTTCGTAAGCAAAGAATGCTACTAGTCCAAATAGTAGGAATACTCCACCAAGAACTACCATTGTAATTCCACCGGTTTGGTCTACTGCGAACATAGAAAGTGCTACTATTACGCAAATCCAGAAAGCGGTATGATATAGTACCTTTGCAAGAGTGAGCCATCTTCTCTTTGGTAGTACGTCCTTGACTTGGGCAACGTCTGCATCCACTCTTTCATCAATCTTGGCAAGTCCGATATTTCTATCAACAAGCTTGTCTTCATACTTACCTGCCTTCTTGAGGTCTCTAACAAGAGCAAGGTCTTTTTCATACTCGGTTTGCTCGGGATATACGTCGGGATAGGCTTTTAGCGCCTCAAGCTTCTCGATATAATTGGCAAGAGATTGTCTTTGGAGCATGGTATCGGCTTCCATCTTGTGACGAGCAAGAAGAGTATCAAGTGCTTGGTCCTCAATTTTGTAAACGACTTCTCTTGGAACGTTAATGCTCTTAATTATAAAATCGGTTAGCTCAACGCCGTACTCTAGGAATTTTGCCTCAAATCTAGCCTTAATCCAATCTTGTACTTGGGGAGTGGTCGAGGTCAAAGTATAAAAACCTGCGTTATGCTCGTCGATATATTGGTGTAGATAGGTCTTATAGTTACCACAAATAAGGTCGGTAAAGGTGTTATATATCTTTTCCACACCAAGTTGAGCAACGTTAACGTTCATTTTCTCCAAGAACTTTAGAGTATCTACCATTTGGAAGGATACCTTAAAGTGAGATTTTAAGGACGTGGGTACTTCCAATTCCCTATCGACGTAAAAGACTTCGTCCCCGTCAACGGTGGCATAGTTGAATTGTAGGAGTACTTTGCCTTCGTAACTCTTTTGAATAACGTAGCGGAAATTGTCTCCAACTTGTCCTACAAATGATTCGTATAAGCCGTCGCCGTTACCGTCCAAAATACTTGCAACGCCTTTCAAATAATTACGCTTTTGCTTGTTTTTGAACATATCCTTACTGCCTTCCAAAAGACGAGAATAAAGATACTCGGTGGCAAGTTCTTCGGTATAAAACCTCTTATCCAAATAAGTAAAGTAACGATAGTCTTCTTTAATTGCAAGCATCAAAAATTCTTCGCGATTTTCATCGTCAAGAGAATTTAACAAACGAGGTCTTTGCTCGATTGCTTGCAAGAACGCCTTTCTTTGCTTGTAATTGTTAATATCAAGCTTGTTGGCGTTCAACTTTTCGTTAACTAAATTTTTGGACAACTTACTAGTTCTTCTAAATTTAGTAATCATCTTTTCTCCTTTCGTTAAACGAACTATGCTAATATTATAATATTAACACACATTTTGCGCGACTTCAATATATAAATTAAATAAAAACCCTCTTTTAGAGGGAATTATTACTTTCATGCATAATTAAAATAGGTCTAAAAACGAATTTATGGTATGATCTGCTAAGGCGTTTATCTTTTCACGGTCATGGTCAGAGTATTCGTCGTACACCGCGCAACACTCTATTCCCGCCCTCTTTGACGCCTCTACTCCAACCAGTGAGTCCTCAAATACCAAGGCGTCGCTTGCACTCACGTTAAGAGTAGACAGCACCTTGCAAAACACTTCGGGATGGGGTTTTATCTCGTAACAATCGTCCCTAGAATAAACGACGTCGAAATAATCGTCAATATTGGCCTTGGAAATTATGTTTTTATTTTTGTGACGATAAATCGCCATGTTTTTTCCTTGGGTGGTACTTGCTATTGCAAGAAGATAGCCTTTTGATTTGAGTTCTTTGATTAGTTCCGGGGCATAGGGCTTATAATTGATATCTTTTTCCAAAAGCTCTCCCGCAATTTTGTATCTTAAGTTATAAATTTCCTCTTTGGTAAGTTCTGATTTATACTTCTCCTTTAGGAAAAGACAATACTCAAAGTAAGGATTGGGACTAGTGGAAAAAACGCGAAGAGCCTCGTCACGAAGTTCTTGCATATTACCCATTTCTTCTTTACCATCCCTACGAATGAGTGACACGACTCGCCTATCCACCTCGTTCCAAACGCCGAGGGAGTCTATTAGAGTACCATCCATATCAAAGATAACCAATTTCTTGTTTTTCAAAAAATCCACTTTCATAATATTAATATAGCACACTTTTGAAAAGTGTGCTATTCTTAAACGACTATTAATTTACTCATTCCTAAATTTCTTCGTAGGCACCGAGGAATACGAACTTGTCGCAAGTATTATCTAATTCGGCAAGTAAATTTTGAACTTCGGGTTGCTCTATTTTAGCTGCGATATCAAAGTAGAAAGCGAACTCGAAAGATGTGTTGCTCATGGGACGAGATTCCAACTTGGTAAGGTTTAGTCCAAGAGAAGCAAAACGATTTAATACCTTATTAAGACTACCTGCCTCGTGGGGAAGATTTGCCATAATGGAAATTTTAGAAGCGTTGGCATAAACCTTTAATTCCTTTGCAATAGCAATAAATCTCGTGTAGTTGTTGTCGTTGTTTTGTACGTTGGGTTCTACGATACTCAAACCGTATAAACCTGCACAATCGTGAGAACAAATGCAAGCAATATCCGTTCTTTCACTATCGGCAACAAGCTCGGCGGATTTTGCCGTGTTATCGCAAACGGTAACTTTAACGTTTCCTAGAGTCTTAATAAATTCACTGCATTGTGCTACTGCTTGCTCGTGAGTAAATATTTCTTTAATATCCTTAATTTCGGTACCCGATTTAGCAAGTAAGTAGTGCTGTATGCGAAGTTTTATGCTTTTAGCAATATAGAAATTATGCTTGCGCATAAGGTCGTAAACGGCATTAACGGAACCGGCGTTGGAGTTCTCGATAGGAAGAACGCCAAACTCACAAAGTCCCCTTTCAACAGCCTTAAATACGGCGTCCCAATCTTTGAAATACAGTATGTCTGCAATGGGGAACATTCTATCGGTAGCAATTTGGGAGTACGCTCCGGCAACGCCTTGGCAAGCTACGCAAGCAGAGGTAGGAAAGTCTTGGACACCTTCGCCAATAGCCTTTTTAACCTCGCTAATAGCCTTGGAGTCTATCTCAACGAATCTGGTTTGATAGGCCTTTGAAGTATTAAATAGACTTTCAAAAAGTTGTTTGCCGTAAAGTTTAATCTCTTGGGGCATATCTTTTGTAACCCTGTTAATAATCTCTCTTTCGCGGTTTGCGTCGCCAACACAAAGTTTATTTTGCACTTTATATTCGCCAATTTCTCTCGCAATTGCCATACGTTTAACGTATAAAGAAGCGATTTCATCGTCTAGTGCATCGATACTTTGCCTAAGGTCCTTGATGTCCGTTTTATCCATATATAAGTTCTCCTTGTATTAAAAAACCACACTTTCGTGCGGTTTGTCTTATCATAAATAATATTATTTTACCGCACGCAAATTATACTCTATTTCTAAAGCCGAAAAAGAAAAATTCAAATGCGCCAAAGTTCTTGTTTTTCATGTTTCAAAGTATAAACCTCTTAAAACCAAATGTCAATAGGTTTTAAGAGAAAAAAAAGAGAGAAACCTCGCGGTTTCTCTCTATCATTAATTACTAAGCCTTATTTGGCAGTCTTTCTTTCCTCTCTTGCCGCCTTAATAGTTGCCTTTGCACTTTCGGCCGCACTATTAATTGCACTTTCAAAAGCATCCTTTTGTGATTGTAGACCTGCAATAATATTAGCCTTGCTTTGCTCGATTGCAGTCCATTCTTCCTCACTAAGGTCCTCTTCGATTAGTTCAAGAACTTCTTCTGCTTTTTCACGAAGCTCTTCTACCTTTACGCGTAGTTCCTCTGCACTCAAAGTATTACCTTCAATAGTAGCGGTAACTTCTGCAACAAACGTTTCGTAATCGGTAACGTATTCTTCAAGGTTGCCGGAAATCAAAGGATTGTTCTTTAAAGTTGCTAACGTATCAACGTAAGGTTTAACGGAAGCCATCAACTCGGTAATCAAGGGAGAATATTTGTCAACTTCTGCTTGTATGGTTGCTTTAAGTTCTTCTTCCATTCCTGCAAGAGTACTCTTCACTTGTGCTTTATAAGCCTCGTACTCTGCACCCGCTTCCATATTCTTTAATACCTTATCGGTATAAGCTTCAATACTATCGATTGTAACGTTACCGTTTGCGTCCTCGATTAAAGTGCGATCTTCTATTCCAAGAGCGCTCATAACAGTAGTAACTTGCTCGGTAGTTAGTTCATAATTTGAATACTTTTCCGCATAATCAATAGCGTCGGCAACAGCGTCAAATCCACGAGCCGTTGCAGAATACATGAAATATACGGGACCATAGTAACAAGTGAGTGGATGGTCGATCATGTGTTCCATATAATAAGTGGAATATAGAGCATCCGTTGCCATTCCTACGGCTTTATCATAAATTGCCATGGCTTCACTCTTTGCTTTCCTATATGCCTCGGTTGCATATGCTTCCATTTTTGAGTGGGACTCGGAAACCATTTCTATTAAATCTTCATCATCCATTTCTACTGCGCCGATTACGGATATTTCACCTGCTTCAGAAGCAGAAAGTGCAAGTTGGAACTTGGAAACGGTAAGAGATTGTACGGCTTGATTAGTAGGATATTTTGCCTTTAATTCCTCTAGGTCGCGGAGAAGTGAAAGTGCGCCTTCGGAATCGATTTCTACAGCAAGTCCACTCTTTTGTGCGCTAGCGGTAATTTTGCCGTTAACCTTGTTGAGTAGCGCTTCAACTTTGTCGTCGTCGGCAGAAGAAACGGTGGTGCCAACTACCTTATTTTCTTCGTCTAGGTAACCATACTCTACCGCCAAGGATACTATTTTATCAATAGCCGTTTCGATATCCTTACCTACAATGTTTGCGCTTTCTTCGTAAAGAAGTACTTGTCCATCTTCATTTTCGCCATAGACACTAACTACCAATTCGTTTTCGTCAACGGTTAGGGAAATTTCAGGATTAATGTCCAAGCAAACAAAAGAACATGCCTCTTCAACTACTGGAGTAGTAGGCTCGCTTGGTGGATTATTTTGCTCTACGTTTTGGTTTGGATTTTGGGGGTCTTCTCCGTTATCTTCATTATTAGACGGAGTACATGCAAATACAGAAAAAGAAAGAATTGCGACCATAAAAAGCACTAACAAAGTGCTAAATAATTTTTTGCTCATAATTTTCTCATTTTGCGATCATAACGCATTTTTTATTTGTTGAATTAAGATTTTATTATATATCTTTCCCCTTGATATATTTCCTTTTTAGTAGTAAAATCTTATTATCAACAAAATAATTATATCATAAAAGGAAAGAGAAATCAATATGTTAGAAATCATTTCAAGCAACGTAGCCTCAACCATCGCGACAATCGGTCTTTGCATCTACTTTTTCGGTACTGCAGTAGTTTTTATCCTTAATCCCGTAAAAAGTGCGGAAAAATACTCTATGAAACCAAAAGATGAGGCCGGAGTAACCGAAATTCGCGTATATTACGGCGGTATCTCATTTGCTTTGGGTTTATTCCTAGCACTACTTGCCTTCCTTTTTGGTAAGCCCTTCTATTCTTTAATAGGCGGTCTTATCTTTTCCAACACCGTATTTTTCACTCGCCTTGCATTCACGTTCGTTGACAAGGGCTGGAAATGTGCATATACTAAACTCGCCCTCCCTGCGGAAGGCGCGTTCATAGTTGCACTTTGGATTTGCTTTATTATTGCAGTTGTAGTCGAGGGTGCTATTGCTTAAACTAACAAAGCATATTTAATAAGGTTATAGATACACAAACCTACTATTATTATTTGGGCGCAGAGGAAACAAATCTTTGCGCCTTTTTCAGATATTTTTTTCGTTATAAATCTACCGATAAAGGCTCCAACCACACTAGCAACCATTACGAAGATTAAAATTGGCACGTTAAAGATACCAAATCCACCCTCTATGGTCATGGTGATAATCTTGGTTGCTTGGGAGAAAATAATTATTGCAAGGGAACATATAGACGCCGTTTTCATACCGTAGCCAAATAGGAAGATAATTATGGCTACGTTCATTGGACCACCGCCAATACCCAAGAAACTGGATATTATGCCAAGACCCAGTCCCGCTATGACGGCAACTACTTTGCTCTTTGAATTTAATGACTTAGGTTTGTTCGCCGAGTTCATATATATTATGATAAATATCATAACGGTTATGAGCACGGAGTTTTGACAAATTTTAACTATGGCGTCGCTAGCGTTTGCAGTAATTAAGCCAAATACAAGGTTCCCTAAGTATCCACCGACAATCGAACCTAGTGCCATAAACAATATAATAACGTAATTGGGTTTCTCTTCTCCCTCTTTCTTTTTGGCAATAAACTTTAGCGCAACGGAAACGAGGGACATGGTAAATACCGAGCAAGACGTAACTACCGCAATTTGAGAAGCATTATACTCACCTATTAGGTCGAAAGCAGGCTTCATAATAACACCGCCACCCATACCAGATATGGCTCCTAGGGTGGTGGCGAAAAGAGTTATTAAAATATAAAGAATAATATTAAGCATTACTTGTAGCTTTCTATGAGCGTTTTGAAGGCAGGAAGGGAACGCACTATCATATCGTATGATACACAGTATGAGATACGGCAAAAACCGGGTGCACCAAAGCTATCGCCGGGAACTATTAGTAAACCAAGTTCCTTTGCCCTATCGCAAAATGCGTTTGCATCCTCTTCTAGTGCCTTTACGAACAAGTAGAAGGCTCCGTCCGGCCTAATGCAAACGTATCCCATTTCCGTTAGTGAAGTATAAATCAAATCCCTATTCTTTTTGTACTCTGCAATATCGGGAGTAGCGCGCAAGCACTTTTCCACCACTCTTTGCATAAGGCTGGGGGCGCATACGTAACCAAGCGCTCTACCTGCTCCGCAAACAGCAGCGTATACGTCGCGCTCGTTTGCTAGTTTATCACTAAGAGCAATATATCCTATACGCTCACCGGGTAGTGACAAAGACTTACTGTACGAGTAGCAAACGATAGTGTTGTCGTAATAATTCATTAGGTACGGTACTTCCACCTCACCGTAAACCAGCTCCCTGTAAGGTTCATCGCTAATTAGATAGATTGGGTGTCCGTATTCTACTTGTTTATTACCCAAAATTGCAGTAACACCCATTATGGTTTCTTTATTATAAACAACGCCCGATGGATTGTTAGGAGAGTTTAATATAACGCCTTTAGTACAAGGAGTGATGGCCTTTTCAAACTCGACAAGGTCAATTTGGAAATCGTCCTTCTTCATGGGAACCACTCTAAGAGTAGCACCGGTCGCTTCGGTAAAAACGGTATACTCCGGGAAGAAAGGTGCAACCGTAACAAACTCGTCCTGACCTTCGTTTAACGCCCTAAGGGTAATGCAAAGGGAAGCCGCAGCGCCAACCGTCATGTATATACTATCGGCGTTAAGCGCAGTTCCAAAACGTTCGTTAATATACTCTGCAATTGCCTTTCTTACAGATGCGTCTCCTTGTGCCGAAGTGTATCCGTGAAGAGCCGTGGATGGATAGTTCTCAACCAATTCCTTTATCGCTTGGTTTACGCAAGCAGGAGCCGGTACGGAAGGATTACCTAAAGAAAAATCATAGACTTTGTCGGCGCCTACCTCTTGTGCCCTCTTTTTACCAAACTCAAAAAGTTCCCTTATAACCGAACGTACACTACCTAGATGGTGCATTTTTTCGTTATACATTTTTTGACTCCTAACTAGTTACTATCTATTCTTTTGGAAATTCCAAAGGTCACGGCACATGTCATCAAGATTGCGCTTTGCGGTCCAGTTTAGTTCCTTCTTTGCTTTGTCGGGACAAGCGTAGCAAGTAGCAATATCGCCTGCACGACGGGGTGCGATTTTATAGGCGACTTCGTGTCCGCAAGCTTTTTCGAAAGCCTTTACCATATCGAGAACGCTATATCCAACACCGGTTCCAAGGTTTACTGCGTCAACACCGTAATTGTTGATGTTTTCTAGTGCGGCAAGGTGTCCTTCTGCAAGGTCCATAACGTGAATGTAATCACGAACGCCGGTACCATCGGGAGTATCGTAATCGTTACCAAATACGTTAAGATAGGGAAGAATACCGTGAGCTACCTTTGCTACGTAGGGCATAAGGTTATTAGGAATACCTTTGGGATCCTCACCAATAAGTCCACTCTCGTGTGCGCCAACGGGGTTGAAGTAACGAAGTAATAGGATATTCCAATCCTTATCCGCTGCGTATACGTCACGAAGAATATTTTCTATCATAAGTTTGGTTGCGCCGTAGGGGTTAGTGGTGGAAAGATGGCAATCTTCGTCAATCGGCAATCTTTCGGGCGTTCCATATACGGTTGCAGAAGAACTGAATACCAACTTTTTAACGTTGTGAGCAGACATAACTTCCACTAGAGATAAAGTGCTTACCAAGTTGTTGCGATAGTAAAGCAAGGGTTTTGCACAGCTTTCGCCGACTGCCTTTAGTCCTGCAAAGTGAATTACGGCGTAAATATCGTTTTCGCTAAAAATCTTTTCCATGACTTCTTTGTCGCAAACGTCGCCTTCGTAGAAGGTAATCTTCTTTCCGGTAATTTTTTCCACGTTTCTAGCTGCATCGATATTGCTATTGGAAAAATTATCAACTGCAACTACTTCGTAACCTGCTTCTAAAAGTGCAACGTTAGTGTGGCTTGCTATATATCCTGCTCCGCCGGTAACCAAAATCTTCATATTTTCTTCTCCTTAAATTGAGTTTTTTTACTAGTCGTCGTATAACATTAGTTATACGATTAATTTATAAGATTATATCATTCCAAAATGGATTAGACAACAATTTTTGCCCCAATATCTTAAAAAGATATGCTAGATATACTTCTTAACTATAGCGTTCATCACGCCAATATTTTCTTCCATTCTTTCCACCATTTTCATTTGGGTACGACATCTATCTAGGTTGTGTCCCTCTCTGTGTATTTTGAAGTATACGTCTCCTTCCAAGTAATCGGTCAAAAAGCTCATGCCACATTCGTAGGTCATAAGGATGGCTCCAAATGAAAGATTGTCACTTTCACTCTCCGTCAAAGTTTCCTTTACTTCGCTAATGATTTTATCCATAGTAATTCTTCAATCGTTATTCGATTTACTAATCAATTATACTATATAATCAAAAGCTTTTCAATATAGTATTTAATATCGTATGGACAAAAAGCGACGCGTTTGATATAATTTATATATGGCAAAAAATTTGAGCGTAATGATTAAACCCGCATCGGCAAAATGTAACGCAGGGTGCAAATATTGTTTTTATCGTGACGAGGTTAAAGCTCGCTCAGTAAAAGACTACGGCAGTTTTACCCAGTCTTTATCACATACCCTCGTCGATAAATTACTCGATTACGTAAACGGAGGATATCTCTCCATAGTTTTCCAAGGCGGTGAACCTACTCTTGCAGGATACCAATTCTTTGAAGACATTTTTTCATATATTAAAGAAAAAAACGTTACCGATACCAAAGTCTTTATATCCCTACAAACTAACGGTCTTCTCATTGATAAAAATTGGGCAAAGCTATTCAAAGCCAACAACGTTTTGGTTGGAGTAAGTTTAGATGGCGATAGGAAAGCAAACTCCGAAAGAGTCAAGGGCGGGGAGGAAATATTTGCACGCACGCTAGACTCCATTAGAATACTAAAAGAGGAAGGTGTCGCAGTTAACGTTCTAGCGGTTATTCACAAAGGAAACGTGTTAAGAGGCAAAAGAATATACGAAGACTTTAAGGCACGCGGATTTAGGAATTTACAATTCATTCCCTATTTGGGAGATAACGAAGAATACGTTATGAGTGCCGAGGAGTATGCCAAGTTCTTGATTGATACCTACACCTTGTACGCGAGAGACTTTAATTCTTCCCCCGTTAGAATTAGGCAGTTTGACAACTACCTCATGCTCATAAAGAGAGGACAGGCCGAGCAATGCGGTATGAACGGTAGGTGCGAAACCACTCTGGTATTTGAGGGCGACGGCACGGCTTTCCCTTGCGATTTTTATTGCACCGACGACTACGTATTAGGAAATATTACCACCCATTCTATTGAGGAACTGCTCTCCTCACCTACAGCAGTTAGCTTTCGGAGCGAAAACGGACTAAAAGAAAAATGTACCGATTGTCCCTATCTTAATCTTTGTAAAGGCGGGTGTAAACGGTATAGCCAAAACGATGCTTTTTGCGAAGCATACAAGATTTTCTTCTCCCACACTTTTAAGTAAATCGGTATCTTTAGATACAAAAAAGCTACTATTTATTGGCACAAAAAAACAGCCCGATGTTCGGGCTGTTTTAATAATTAATCGTTAAGCCTTAAAGGGAGGAACGTCCAATTCGCAATCGCTAAGTGCAAACGTCATGCAAGGATGAACGTAGCCAAAATCTAAGTCGGCAAGTCTCCTACCATCACCACGCTTGGGAACGTAAACGTTACCGCTAACCAGTCTTGAGTGACACCATCCACACTCACCGCTACGACAGTTTGCAGGAGCTAGTATGCCACCGCGTTCCATTGCATTAAGCATGGTTTCATTAGCATTGCAATCAACCACCTTAGTAACCCCGCAAACGCTAACGGTCAACTTGAAAGTCTTGCCTACCGCATCCTCGGGATAGTCGGAAAGTTTTTCGGGATTACGATACTCGCCAAACAATTCGTGACGAATAAACTTTTGTCTTAATCCCAAAGTTTCTATTTCTTTATCGACAAAGTTATACATGCCTTGAGGCCCGCAAAGGAAAATGGAGTAATTCCCCTCGGGAGCATATTTCTTAATAAGCTCGGCAGTAATAAATCCGCTTTCTTCTCCCTCTACTTTCTCCTCGCTAAGTACGTTAACTAGTTTGAATTTGTCACAGCTCTTTTCTATTGCCCTAAATTCATCAAGGAATAGTATGTCTGCTTGGGTGCGTGAGCCGTAAAGGAGAATTAGACTGCACTCTTCGTCACCGTTAGCTATGGATTTTGCTAACGCTCTAAAAGGTGTTATACCACTTCCGCCAGCAACACCTATTATAGTTTTAGCATCGCGCAAACGCTCGTAAGTAAAAGTACCAAGAGGTGCAGATACGGAAACCTTCGTACCCTCGGACCAATTATCAAGGATATATTCCGAAGCTAGTCCGCCATCAACTCTCTTGATTGTGAGTTGATAAAAACCGTTAAGAGCATCTTTGGGACAAGAGGAAATTGAATAAGGACGAGTTAATTCGATATCGCCGACCTTTAGTCTGACGGAAAGGTATTGACCTGCACTAAAATATGCAAGATTTTCCGTTCCCGCTTCCTTGTCTGCAACCAAGGTAAAGGTTTTAACGTCGTCGCTAAAAGCAATAACTTCCTTAACTATTAAATACTGTATCTCCGGGTGAAGTGCCTTTGCAATCTTATTTGGGAGATAGGCGGTTTCCGGCGTAATCGCGCCGTACTCTGCCTCGGCAATCATTTTTTCACGCCTAGGTTCTAGCTTTAAAAAATCAGCAGGATTTATTTTCTTTATTGCACTTGCCATACTATTTATCCCCCTTTAATTTTCTAACAACACGTTTGCCTTCCGTAGCACCCGTTGAATATGCACTGCTATAACCGTCGCCACGCACGCCGTGTCCTCCGCAGAAGGACAAGCCTTTTACGTTATTATCTTTACCTTGAGCAGTAGTACGCATAATAACGTTATCCCAGCCCGCGTTCTTATATCCGTAAATAGTGCCATCGGGAGTACCAAGGTATCTTGCGAAAGTTACGGGCGTTGCAATGGATATTTCTTCAATGTGATCCATTACGTTTACACCCATGGTCTTCTCGTAGTCGAGTATAAGCCTTTCTGCTAAATCATTCTTGTATTTCTTGTAGTCTTCGGGCTTCAAATCTTTGGGTAGATCGGAGCCGTAAATAAGGGTGGTAAAGAACAAAGTACAAGTACCCTCAGGAGAGCTATCCGGAATAACCTTGTTAAGACAATTTACTATATAGAAACCATCGTTTACTCTATTATTATCTTGCGTGCGAGGATCGCCGTTATTTGCGATAAAAACGGTATAGTCTTCTATTCCAAGTTCCTCGGCGGACTTATCCAGTCCAATATATATGGTTGCAACCGATATGCCAAACTCCCTTGATTTTGCAAGCTTTACGTCACGCTCGGGAAGTTTCACGTCTTTAGAACGAGTAAATACGGTGTTGGCTATAACGTTGGAAATTACCTCCTTAGCGTACAACTTTTCGCCGTTTGCTACTACACCCGCAATAGAGCCGTCTTCGTTATATAGGAACTCGGTAACCTCGCTATTATATCTAATCTCTCCTCCGTTCTTGTATATTACGTCACATAGGGCAAGAGAGAGTTCGTGCGAACGTTTGTAGGGCATTGCCGCGCAGTTATCCATGTAACTGGTAAGCATGCTTAAAAAGTGCATACAATTTAGTTCATCGGTAGGTACGCCCAAATATCCCCAATAGGTAGTAAGAATTTGTTTTGCCTTTTCAGGCATCTCCAAAGCGTCCAAAATTTCTTCCGTGGAGTGTGCGCAAACACGCATGAAATCGGCATGTTTGAGTACCATTACTATAGGATTAGGATTCCCTTTCTTCTTATCTACGTATTCTAACGCCGCATCAACTTTATCGTTTAATTCAATAAAAGCCTTTACCTTTTCCCTACAGCCGGGAACAGCCTTTTCCATGCTATCGTAAAATGGTTCACGCTTTGCTTTTACCGTTACGTCAAACCCGTTTTCACCCTTAACTATGGTGCGATACATGGTATCTTCGTATCTCCAATCTACCTTTGCGCCGACTTCGTCAAAAAGGGTGTAAATTTCACTCGGTTCTTCTTTAGTTCCAACGCCACAAAGTTCATGTAGAGAGGGTTCAAACTCAAATCTTCCTCTCCTAAAACTCGTAGCGCAACCACCGGGTATATTGTGCTTTTCCAGTAGTAGCGTTTTTAGACCGGCTTTAGATGTGTTTGCCGCAGCCATTAGTCCACCGTTACCGGCACCTACTACGATTACGTCATAGTTGCTCATAGGCATCTCCTTATAATTTTCCTAACCATTATTATATACCCCTTTCGCGTTGCAGTCAATATATAGTTTTATAACTTGTTATAAAAAACCCTTGCAATTTGATGCTGTTTTAACATATTATTAACGTATAGATTATATGATACTATCAACCATTTGTGGGACGGTGCGAAAATGAACGGTTTTTTGAAAAATGCTAGCGGTTTACTGGATAAATTTTCAAACGCTATTGTTAAAGGAAAATGGGTATGCCTAATCGTTTTTATCATTCTAACGATTGGGTGTGCTTGTATAATACCCTTTATAGAAATAGAGTACGACCTAACCGGGCAAATGCCTGACAAGAGTTACACCGACGACGCTCTTGATATTCTAAAAAAAGAATTTGACGACAAAGGAATGACCTACGTTTGTGTGGTAAACATCACGAAATCCGATGCCAATACTTTACTCGGTGAACTCAAAAATATTAAAGGTGTTGCCAACGTTACCTACGTTGAAGACATGAACTATCGTAACAATAAAGCTCTTTATACCGTAAATCTCACCGATTATGATAGCACCAAAGGAGCTTTCCAAGCCGTCGAAGATATTATTGATTATCTTGACGAAAGCGGTAGAGAGGGTTATCTAACCGGTATGTCTGCTTATTCATACTTCACAAAGGCTGAAACCGAGGATAGCATTTTAAAAATTGGTGTAGTAATAGTCGTACTAATTCTTGCAATACTTTTCTTCACTTCCAAAACATACTTTGAAATCGTAATTATGTTAATAACATTTGTTTGTGCCGTAGCTATAAACATGGGTACGAATATTTTGTTTAACGGCATAAGCTACCTCTCCAACCTTGTGGCACTAGTATTGCAATTAGCACTCTCTCTTGACTATATGGTTATACTCCTTCACCGCTATATGGAAGAAAGGGAGACTAAAGATGCTCCATCCGCCGCCTCGACGGCATTATCAAAAGGCCTTATTGAAATTTTCTCTAGTTCGCTCACTACTATTGCGGGACTTGGCTCCCTACTACTAATGAGCATGCCCATTGGCGTGGAAATCGGTCTTGCTCTCGGTAAGAGCATTATTGCAAGTTTACTCAGCGTGGTATTTTTGCTCCCCGCCCTACTCGTATTAATGGATAAACCCTTAATGAAGAGCAAACACAAGCCCTTTGTTCCCAGCGTTAAAAAGCCAGCTAAGGCGCTACTAAAGGGTAGAAAGGCAATCGTTCCCATTTTCATAGTCATTGTAGCACTTTCTTGCGTAGGGCAATTTTATAACGACTACTCATTCAACTACAATGGTGGCTCCATGATAGTGGACGCAAAAGAACATATTACCGATGACTTTGGCACTTTGAATTCTCTCGTAGTCGTCGTACCCAAAGGCAATCCCGAAAAAGAAAGAGAACTTATCGAGTTTGTTATGTTGTTTGAAGATAACGTTGATTCGGTAAACGCTTTATCCTATATCGACATTGACCCCACGGAGGAAGGTGAAATCTATCTAACCGATGAAATTGGCAAAGGAGATATGACCTCTCTAATGGGGGCTCTTGCAGGGGGCGAAGACTTTAGTGCATTCGAGCTAGTAATCGGTTCTCTATTTGACGACTATTTAGCCTCGCAAGGTATTACCGATGCAAATGCTAAAGTGCGTATAATAGATTTGCTGGAGTACGTCGTTACGGAAAACGATTTTATCACGTCTATTATCCCCGCCGAATACGCAGGTATGCTAGATTCTTTAACCTTTGCAAAGGCAAACTTGGAAAGTGAAAATTACACTCGTTTGACCTTTAATATTTGCTCGGAAATAGAAAGTGAAAAAACCTTTGCTTTCTTAGACGAATTGAGTGCAAATATTCCCAACTATTTTAGTGAATTTTATATGACCGGTGAGAGCGTTGCTTGTTACGATATGGCTAAGAATTTTGATATTGATAATCTAAAAGTAACTCTATGTTCCATTTTCTTTGTGTTAGCAATATTGCTGTTTACCTTTAAGAACGTGCTTTTACCGCTTGTTCTCATATTGGCAATACAAGGCGGAATATGGATAAACTTTGCATTCCCATTCGTGAC